>NZ_JBVVPZ010000004.1:139586-256034 GCF_055811415.1 Mesorhizobium sp. WSM4846 | reverse complement strand
CGCTTGCAACTTCGGCTAACGGGAAGCGGCAGAGTTCATCTCAAAGTGCGTTGCCGCCTGGCGGCTTTTTGGGGCCGAGAGCAGACCGGCAGCTTTGGGCTGCGAATATTCAAGACCGGACATTCAGGTTGGTGTGGGCATCGTCGTGACCTGACCCCAAGCCGACCTTCATCAACCCGTTTTTCTGCCCGATAGCCGACATTCGCGGCCACCAGCACTGATGACCCGAAGCAGTCATTGACTGTTGAAGGCTCAATGTCCCGAAAGGGGTAGGAGACCATCATTCCACCCAGGTAGCCGTTCTCGTTGCTGGCCACGATGGACTCCTCCGTGCGGCGCAAATATCATCGATCCAACCAGTGAGGCGATCACTTAATGGCTGATGAACGCGTCAGACGCCGTCTTGCCGCCATCGCTGTGGCCGACGTGGTCGGCTACAGCCGAATGATGGAGGCGGATGAGGCGGGTACGCTGGCGGCACTGAAGGAGCGGCGCAAGGCGATCCTGGAGCCGATCGTTCGCGATCGCGGCGGGCGGATCGTCAAGCTTATGGGCGACGGCGTGCTGATGGAGTTCACCAGCGCGGTGAACGCGGTCGAGGCTGCAGTCGAACTACAGGCCAAAATGGCGGAGGCCAACCAATCCGTCACCGAGCACCGCCGCATATTGCTGCGTATCGGCATCAATCTGGGCGACGTGATCGGTGAGGGCTCGGACATCTATGGCGACGGTGTGAACGTTGCGGCTCGCCTCGAAGCCTTGGCA
Source organism: Mesorhizobium sp. WSM4846 (assembly GCF_055811415.1). Classification (NCBI taxonomy): domain Bacteria; kingdom Pseudomonadati; phylum Pseudomonadota; class Alphaproteobacteria; order Hyphomicrobiales; family Phyllobacteriaceae; genus Mesorhizobium; species Mesorhizobium sp. WSM4846. The sequence goes on along the minus strand of NZ_JBVVPZ010000004.1, from coordinate 255,269 downwards.
GAGCCAGGCGGGGTCTGCGTCTCGGCCAAGGTTCATGAGGAATTGCGAGGCAAAGGCAACGCTGCCTTCGAGGACATGGGCGAGGTGGCGCTCAAGAATATCGTCAGACCGGTGCGGGTTTACCGTGTGGAAACGAGTACTGGTCAAGTGGGCGGGCGGGCCGCAACGACGTCTGCTGCCAGGCCCTCCATTGCCGTTTTGCCATTCGACAATCTGAGCGGCGATCCCAGTCAACAATACCTTTCGGACGGCATCACGGAGGACATCACCACCGAGTTGTCGCGGTTCAGAAATCTTACCGTCGCGGCGCGTCACGCTTCGTTCCATCTTGCCAGGATGGGCATCAACCCAATGCAGGCCGCCCGCGATCTGGGCGCGAACTACGTCATCGAAGGTAGTGTGCGGAAGGCGGGCGAGCGGATTCGCATTACTGCACAGTTGATCGACGCAAGGACAGGCAACCACGTCTGGGCGGAGCGGTATGATCGCGAATGCCACGACATTTTTGCTGTGCAGGACGAAGTCGTGGCAGCAATCGTGACGACGCTCGAGGGGCGAATGGTGGCCGCTGCTGCTCTTCAGGTGCGCAAGCGGCCAACGTCGAGCTGGACGGCCTATGACTTTTTCCTGCAGGGCCGGGAGCTGGCCGACGCCAACATGGAGAAGGAGGCCGTTCCGCTTTTTTCCCGCGCGACGGCGATCGATCCCGATTTTGCGCACGCCCACGCCTGGCTGGCGATCGCTCTCCTCGGCCGCTACTGGTTCGACACCGATCCACTAACGCTGCACGAAGCGTCACTTGCCGCACAAAGAGCCATGGAGTTGGACAGCAACGATCCGACGGTCCACCACGCCAACGGCATGGTCATGGTGTGGCTCCGCGAATACAAACGGGCCGGCGTCCATTTCGACCGCGCCGTCGCTCTCAATCCGGCAGATGCGCAAATTCGCGCGGACCGAGCGAATTGGTTGCGATACGCCGGCCGGCCGGAGGAGGCTCTGGCTTCAATCGACGACGCGCTGAAGAGAACCCCGTTTCCACCACACTGGTTCTGGGTAATTCGCGCCAAAATCTTGTTGGAACTGAGGAGATATGGCGAAGTCGTAGCGGCCTTGGACAACATGCCAAAAAAGGATCACCCCGCTTGGCTCACACTGGCGGCCGCCCATGACCATCTCGGCCATGCCGCTCTCGCTGCGCATGCGCTGGCGAAGGCTCGCGAACTTAGACCCAGCATCTCATCGCGGGAACTGATCGCTGTGAATCCTTATGCTCACCGAGATGCGCTCAAACCTCTGCTCGATGGCCTGCGCAACGCCGGATTGCCGGAGTAAGTAGGCCGCCAATGGGACATTGAAAATTTACACCACGCGACGAGTTCACCGGAACGCATGCGGATGGCTTCGCGGTCGCAAACGATAGTTCGTCCTTTGAGGTTGCGGAACACCGCGCCTCTTGCCCCGGCCGTAGGCTACGCGCGGAGTGGGTGACGAATGCGGCGTTTCGCGTTCGTATCGTGAATGCCCAAAGATGGCGTGATCAAGGCGATGCACGCTTCAGCCGCTCAGTATGTCCAGAGCGGCATTAAAGGACCGGATCGGGTGGGAAGTTCACGTTACTTGCCGCCGATCCGAACGGTTAAGGAGCGTCCCAAGGACGGACATCCAAATCCAAAGAGTAGCCTTCGGCATTGTCCTAGCCTAGTTGTTGTAGCGTCGATCAAATGGACTCGCCCGAGTGGCAGAGGAACTGACATACAGGGATGAAGCTGCGGCCGGTTACGACGGTGCCTTCGCGCGCGTCACGACACACTTCGCACCCTACCTACTTCGCGCGGCTCACATCGCGCCGGGTATGCGCGTCCTCGACATCGCCGCGGGCACAGGTCTCGCAGCCGAAGCGGCCCTAAATATCGTTGGCCCAACCGGCCACGTCATTGCCGCCGACTTGTCGCCCGCAATGGTCGAGAAGTCGCGCGGACGCCTTGGCCACGCAAAAAACGCTTCGGTGGCGGTCGAGGATGGCCAGGCACTTTCATTTCCCGACGAAAGCTTCGATGCGGTCGTGTGCAGCCTCGGACTGATGTTCTTCCCCGACCCGCTGCGCGGACTTGCCGAGTTTCGTCGCGTACTTCGTCCCGGTGGGCGCGTCGCGGTTTCAGTCAACACAGTGCCAGGACGGTCCTATAACACTCGCATTAACCTCGCCATTGCACGGCACGTGCCATCGTTAGCGGCCGCCGCCGCCCGCGTATTTTCGCTTGGCGACGAAATGAAATTGAGGTCGCTGCTCGAGGTCGCGGATTTCCGGGACGTGGAGATCACCACCGAGATGCATCGCTTCGTGCTGCCTTCCTTTCATGCATACTTCGAACCCTTCGAGAAAGGTGCGGGCTCGGCTGGGCAAGCATTTGTCTCGCTTTCCGCGGAGGCGCGCAAAGCCGTGCGCGAGGAAGTACGGAGCGACCTCGGGGATACTGGCGGCATCATCGAGGTAGACGTCGAATACAGGTTGGCTGGCGGGCGACGATAACGGCCGCGTGCATGACCGCTTTGAGTCAACTTGTGCCGTTTGCGTGCTCGAATCCCAACGACTGGAGGCGGGTCGACTCGATCCGTTGCGCGAACGGCAGCTTTTTTTCGCGAGCGACCAAAGCACTCAGCGTTCGTCTCGAGCGTTCAGTTCCGTAGTTGCGTAATAAATTCTTCAAGCACCTTGATGGCTTCGGCTCGGCTAGCGCCTTTCAGGAAGGGCACGTCGATCTCGACCCGCAATCCTTCCTGGATGTGGCGGAGCACCGGCGCGGGAGTCGGTTGATCGCCCCGAATTCCAAGCACCCGATATGACCGAACCGGTTCCGAAAAGCCTTTGATGGTCAGCGGCGTCAGCTCCTCTGACTCGATGTCGTCCTTGACAAGCGCCCAGGTCTCATGCGCCAGCAGGATGCCGCCAAGGTCGGCATGTGCCTGAAGACGCGAGGCGAGATTCACCTCTCCGCCAATGATGGTGTAGTCCATCCGGTCCTCGCTGCCGAAATTGCCGACTGTGCAGTAGCCGGTGTTGATTCCGATACGCAGATGGAAGGGCAGTTTATAGCCTGCGTCCACCCACTCTCTCTGCAGCTCCTTCATGCGCCTCTGCATCGCGATCGCCATGCTGACGCAGGCGAGCGCATCCTCTCTGGTGCCTTTGGTCTCGGGGTCGCCGAAGAAGGCGAGGATGGCGTCCCCAACATACTTGTCGATGGTTGCGCCGTGCTCCAAGGCGATCTTCGCCATCTCGGTCAGGTACTGATTGAGCAGTTCTGTCAATTCCTCGGACTCGAGTTTGTCCGTCGTCGCGGTAAAGTCGGCAATGTCGGAAAAGAACACGGTGAGTTTCTTTCTCGATGAAGAAATCTCGACGTTCCGTTTGCCCGAGAAGATCGATGAATAAACCTGCGGCGAGAGATACTTGGACAGCTTGCTGGAAAGCGATTCGAGCATGCGGTTCTGTTCGCCGACGCGATTGCTCGCTTCCTCCGCCTCGCGCCTGGCAGCCGCCGTTGCAGTGTGAAGTTGAGCGTTTTCCAGCGCGATCGAGGCGAGCTGTCCAAAGCGCTTCAACAACTCGACCTCTTCCTCGCCGAAGTCGAGCGCCGAGGCGTCGTCGTAAGCAATGCCGAGCACGCCAACGACCGTGTCGCCGGACTTGAGCGGCACCCCCATGATCGCCCGAATAGTGATGTCCATTTGGGCTGCGGCAGCGGCCCGTCCCGGCCAGTTCTGATAGTCGGTGATCACGAGCGGCTCGCCAGTATTCCACACCGTGCCGGCTACCCCTTCGTTTATCACCAGCCTCTGGCCGATATGCGTGGCGTAGACCCCGACTCCGACCTTGCGCTCGAGAGATTCACCGGCCTCGTCAACCAGGTAGACGTAGCCGTGCTCGGTACCCAGCAACTGCGCTGCTCGACTCGTGAGATCCGACAGAAGCTCGGCAAGATCGAGCCTCGCGATCAACCCGAGCGACGTGTCATGCAAGGCGCCCAGATATTCGCTCTGGCGGCGAAACCGTCTGGCGAGGTTCTCCTGCTCTCTGCGGCGGTTCTCGAGGTCTCCAATGTTCGAAGCCAGTTGCACGGTCATGCTGTTGAAGCTGGCAGCGAGCTTGCCGATTTCATCGCCTGACTCGACCTTCGCGCGGGCCGCGAGGTCGCCTCTGCGCACGCGATCGGCGACACCGGTCAGTCGCTGGATCGGTCCGGCGATACTGTCCCGGAATATCAGGCCAAGCAGTAAGCCCGACAAAACGGCTGCTGCCCCGACGGTCAGGATTATTTGTTGCGCACGTTCGAGCTGGTCCCGGCCGCCCGCGAGGTCGACTTGAAGCCGCTGCTGCTCTTGAGTGGCGACAGCGTCGAGGAGCGCGAGCATGCGCTCTGCGATCGGCACTGCCTTCGTGCGGAACAGATAAAGGTCCTCGCGTGCGTGTTCGCCCTCCACCGCCTCGAACATCCGCGCGGGCAGCTCGAGGAATGCAGTCCGGCTCTTGGCCATTCTATCGATCAATACAGTCTGGTTAGCCGCAAGCGTGGTGCCCTCTTTCGCGATGTTGGACCAGGCCCCTTCATTGATATTAAGGTTGGCCTGATACTCATATTTGAAGCTCTCCCGTCCAGTGGTGACATAGCCGCGCAGCCCAGCGACCATCGCGTAGAAGGAGCTCTGGAACGAGGCCAGGTCGGCCAAGAGCGCCGTATTGGCAGCCGTCGGATCACGGTTCTGCTGGGCCAGCATCATGGCTTTGGCCGACGCCACCACCGTCGCTATGAGCGGGTTGGCGTCGCTCACAAGGATCTTGAGCGCGGGTTCCCTGCGCAGCTGGTCGTTACGCAGTTCGAATAGCTGCTCGGACAGTGGTTTCCATTCAGCCAACAGTTGACCGATTTCTTGCATGCCGAGCTCGGCATTGCTGCGCCCGGCTGGCGACTCCCCCTTTGCGCGCAGGAGACCCTCGAGCTCGCGCATGTCGCCAAGGAAGGCCTCGTTGGCCAGCCGATAGTCATCCCGATAGGATTCGTCGCCAAGTGCCAGATAACCTCGGACCTCGCCCAGCATGCGGAGCAGATTCGCTTGAGCCCGAGCCGATGCAACCGCGCTTGGCGCGCTGAGATCGGTGGTTCTGTTGATGTTGCGAACGGCCGCTATGCTTCCCAGGTAGTTCAACCCGACGACAAGCAGCATTAAAGCGACCAGGATGCCAAAGCCGACCGTAAGCTTGCCGCCAATGTTGAGCTTGCGCAGCGCCGCCGCGACCCAAGCGGTCAGTTTCCCCAAGGGAGCGGTGTACAACTGCCGAATTTGCCCCGACTTCCCGTCCGCTTGGATGCCTTCTGCGTCCCGGCCGCCTCCGATCACTTCTTGCGATGCCACTTCGCTATGTCCCAGGTTTCAGCGTCCCAAGGGGTAGGATCGTAGCCGGCTATGTCATTGCGCAGGCCCGAAGTATAAGCCCATTCGATGAGCGGAATGACCGCGGCATCGGCGATCAGGAGATCGTTCATCGCCATGAACAGCGCGCCCCGTTTCTCCGGATCGACTTCGGTCGCCGACGCCTGGAACAGCGCATCATACTCGGGATTGCAATAGCGGGCCCAATTCGTTCCCGACCAGTTGTTTTTCTTCTGTGCTGCTTCGGCGCAGGTCCAGCCGATCATGTAGCTGCCGGGATCGGGGCCCTTGTTGCCGTAAGCGAACTCCTCGAGGTCCGCATAGAAGTGCCGTCTGGTGTTCGTATTGTCGGGCGACGACCCCAGGAAGATGCTGGAATCGATCAGCTTGTTTTCCACCCGGACTCCGATCGAGCCGAAGTCCGCCTTTATGAAGTCCTGGGTCGCCTCCCGCACCGGGTTGATGCTGGTCTGAAACACCAGCGCCAGCGGGACGCCGTCCTTGTCGCGGACGCCGTCGCCATCGGTGTCGCGCCATCCGGCTTCGTCCAGCAGAGCGCGCGCCTTATCGAGATTGAACTCCCATTTCGTGTTCGGCGAGGCGAAGGCCGCCGGTGCGACTAGGAGATTGGCGGTGGCGCGGCCACTCCTGCCGTGCAGTTCGGCAGCTTTCCGCCGGTCAACGGCGGCGGCCAGCGCCTGCCGGACGCGCCTGTCGGTCAGGATTGGATGCGGGAACTCCACGCTCGCGCGTTCGCCGTCGGCGGTTTCCCGTCTGGGATCGGTGAAATTGAGCATGATGCGTTCGACATAGGATCCCCAATACAACTCGACCCTACCAACGCCCTTGGTTTCAAGGCTTCGAAGGTCAGCCTCGCCGACCTGAAGGTTCCACGCGTAGTCGACGATGCCTTCGCTCACGGCGTTTGCAGCGGTTCTGGCGTCGCCACCGCCCTGAAGCGTGACCTGCTTGAACGCCAGGCTGTCACGATCACGATACTCGGAATTTGGCTCGAAGATGATCTTGACCGTGTTGACGACGTCCTCGCCGATGAGAAGGACGTCCTCCGTCCGGAACTCCTTGAGTCGGTAAGGACCGGTGCCCACCGGGGCGAGGTTTGCCGGAGCGCTGGCGGCATCTTTGTTATTGTACTGGCCGAATACGTGTTCCGGAATAATCATTCCCTGCACGCCGACGAAGGGCAGCGACCAGGCGGGATTGACGTCCTTGAAGGTGACCTTGACCGTTAAGTTGTCGAGCGCCTCCACCTTCGCGACTGATTTGTACGAGCCCGCGCTCGACGAGCCCACGTCCTCGTTCACTATGTATTGGTAGGTGAAAAGGACATCCTTCGCGGTGAACGGCACGCCGTCGGACCACTTGATGCCCGGCCTAAGCTTCCATGTGACCGATCTGCCATCGGGCGCGACCTGGCCATTCTCAAGCGATGGAATCTCGGCTGCGAGAAAGTGCACCAGCCGGCCCTCTGCGTCGAAGCTGGCCAGTGGCTCGTAGACGATACGGCTTGCCGTTTGATCCTTGATGCCCGGCGCTTGGTGTGGGTTCAGTGTGCTTGGCGCTTGCCACAGCAACAATCTCAACGGATCGCCATCCAGCTCGGTCGGCTGTGCGGGTTGGGGCAAACCGACAACGAGCGTCGCGACCATGAGCAGCAATAACCTGCAAATAGCATTGATGCGGGCCAACGATACACCCTCTCGGCTCCGAGACGCTCGCATCCCTTCCTCCCTGCCCCTGTGATCCTGCGGCCGCAGCTCCCTTTCAGACAGTTGGCTGTGCGAGGAGATGTATATCTCCAGTCTATGAAATTGATCGCAATTGCAGCCGCTGGCAAGACCAATCGGTCCGAGACAATGAACCTGCACCTGGGGCCCGAATGATGCATCCGCTGAAATCGCTGGAGAGGTCACCGCGATATGCAAGCGACTGTGCGCTCGGAATCTGCAACCGCTGTTTAGATGCAAGCGGTAGGCCAAGAATGACAGCCCATCGCTCATGCGAATCCTTGCCCTAACGGTGGAAATGGTGTTTTCGGGTCGCTGGAGGATTGCTGCGAACGAAGGGCACAAAATCGTTGGGATTGAGCCATTCGGCGGGCGTCGGCCGGACGTCAGCTCCTGGCGCTGCCTGTGCGTTCCGGCAGTCGGCTCAGACAGCAAGATTCCACCCGACCCGGTCCTTTAATGCCGCCCTGGACATGCTGAGCGGCTGAAGCGCGCAATCGCCTTGATCGCGCCATATCCTGACCTACACAGCGGGAAAAGGTAAGGTCGCCTCACGCCCCGATTCCCGACGGTGGGGTTGGCTGGGATGGCGACCACCGATCAGTTGATTTGACAATTGGTCGGGTCGGGCTCTGGATGATTTGTTCGTGCGCACCACGCACATGCTAAATGGAGGAAGCGATGAAATCTATGAATCGCAGATCCACACTTGCCTTCGGTATTACAGTTGCAGCAGTTTTGACCGTATGTGGAGGTTCGGCATTCGCGGACGATATGGATGTGACCCTGCTTACGCCTGACAAGCTGGTATGGAAGGATAATCCTAGCCTGCCAAAAGGGGCTAAAGTCGCTGTCTTGACGGGCGATCCGACAAAGACTGGCGAAGTGGTTGTCACACGCTCCAAGTTTCCGCCCAACTATCAGATTCCGCCCCACACTCACCCGTATGCCGAGACCATCACCCTGGTCAGCGGCAGCATTGGCTTTGGAGTCGGCGAAAAGGGCGAAAAGACTGGCGACCTGCTAAAACCCGGAGCCTTCCACGCGCTGCCAGCAAATCAAGCGCATTACGTCTGGACGGGAGGCGAAGAGACTATCATCGAGGTTCATTTCGTCGGACCGTTTCGTATTACTTACATCAACCCGGCTGACGATCCGCGCAAGAAGTGAAATGCGGCTCAGCCGGCTACTTTGCACCTCGCACACCCTTGTTGCCCGGAATAGAAGCGCGAGCTTTACCTCACGCGGATAAATGCAAACCGCATCAACGGAAGCGGAGCTCGGCAGCTCAGGCTCCCTCTCTCTCCTTCTGCCAAAAATCGTGGCCCATTGGCGATATTAAGAAAGCTGGTCCCGGAGACGTTGGAATTTGCCACTGGGGCATGACCGCCTCGGATCATTCCGAACGGGAAGGTCGCGCCAGGAGCGGTCTTTCGATGCTCTGCCGCTGTGATTTCGGCTGTCGTGATTGGGTCACGGATTGTCGTAGCGCTGCCCAGAAGGAAGGGCATGGAAGGGTCGGATCAGGTCGTAGCGCGAACGGCAGGTTTGGAGCAGCGCCATGAAGGTCAGCAAATGGCGCGACCGACCCAGCCGAAGGATTCGTTCTGCCGTACAGCCGCGGAGCGTTCTACATCGCGGTCGAGTGGAAACCGGCCATTTGCCGAGCCGTCTCAAAGCGCTGTCGCGAAACTTGTCTTGGCCCTGCTATACTGACCAAGCCAACCCGCGCTGCGCCGCAGTTAGTGAAATGCCTCACCGCTGCGGACACACAGAATGTTGAACCTGCAGGAGTCGCCAGTCCGGATCAGAAATAAAACGACAGGGAGGATGACGTGTCTCTCGACGCCAATGATTTCGATCAAGCAGTTGAAAAATATCACCTAGCCCTGGATGAGTTCATGAAAGGAAACCCCGCGCCTGCGAAGAAGCTCTTTTCCCAACGAGACGATGTAACACTGGGCAATCCCTTTGGCCCTTTCGCGCATGGATGGAAGCAGGTCGCTGAGACGATGGAGCAAGCGGCATCGAATTACAGGGACGGCGACGCTACCGGCTTCGAGAGCATAGCGAAGTGTGTGACGTCTGAGCTGGCATACCTCGTCGAAGTAGAGCAGCTCAGGTCCAAGGTTGGCGGTCGGAGCGATGTCACACCTCTAGCGTTACGCGTGACGAGCGTCTTTCGCCCAGAAGATGGTCTCTGGAAGATTGTGCATCGTCATGCCGATCCGATAATGACGGCTCAGCCGGCCGATTCGGTACTCCGCCAATAGGCGCGGTTGTGGTTTTGGGGAGCGGTCGATCTCGCAAACCCCTTGCTGCGGCAGCGCGGCTATTCTTCAGTCCGTTCTCTGCGAAGGGTCGGCCCATGTCATCAGGCTCGCAGCATCGGACGGCCGCTTTGGGTCCCATCAAGTCATAGCGCGAACGTCAGGTTTGTAGATGCGCCATGAACGTCGCGAAATGGCGCAACCACGACCCTAAGCGAGGTTCTTGGGATGTCGGCTTTCAGGAAGGGGCAATGCTGATCTCAACGTCCGATTTTGGGCGCATTGCTGCTCGAGAGCATAGTGGGCCGAGAGCAGACCGGCAGCTTCGGGCCGCGAATACTCAAGAGCGGGCATTCAGGTTGCTGTGGCATCGTCGTGACTTTGCCGTCCTTCATCAGCCCATTTCGCTGCCTGATAGCCGACGTTAACCGGAACCAACGTTCCTGACCCCTTGCTGACCTTCTTGAGCCGGTGCTCTTGCCAGAAAGCAGACATTGGCCGCGACCAGTGCTCATGATCCGTTTTTGACCTTGCCTACGAGGTAGGCCGGGGTCGGACTGATAGACTCGTTCACGAAGCGTCGGTACACTGCCGGACTGCTTTCAGATGAGAGCAATCGCCGCACATGACCGACGAACGCATCCAGCGTCGACTCGCCGCCGTAATGGCGGCCGATGTCGTTGGCTACAGCCGCCTCATGGAAACGGATGAGGCCGGCACGCTGGCCGCGCTCAAGTCCCGACGTAAGCAAGTGCTGCAGCCGTTGGTCGCCAGGCACCATGGCCGGGTCTTTAAGGTGACTGGCGACGGCGTGATGGTGGAGTTCGCCAGCGCCGTCAATGCTTTGCAATGCGCCATAGACGTGCAGCATGCGATGGCTGCCGCCAATGCCGCTCTGCCTGAGAAGCTCCGTATCGTGCTGCGCATTGGCGTCAATTTAGGTGATGTGATGGTCGAGGGCAGCGACCTTTATGGCGATGGCGTCAACATCGCTGCGCGCCTGGAAACCACCGCCGAGCCAGGCGGCATCCTCATCTCCGGAACGATCTACGACCACGTCCGAAATAAGATCGAGGTTGGTTTCGAGGATCTCGGGGCCCAGACCGTGAAAAACATTGCCCTGCCAGTTCGCATCTACCGCGTTTCCGGCACGCCGCCTGTTGTGATTTCTACGTCCAAGGCCATTACCGACAAGCCTTCGATTGCCGTTCTGCCATTCACGAACATGAGCAGCGATCCCGAGCAGGAATACTTCGCCGACGGTCTTGCGGAAGACCTGATCACTGACTTGTCGAAGGTGCCTGGTCTGTTGGTGATCGCACGCAACTCCACATTCGCCTACAAGGGGAGGTCAGTCGATGTCCGCTCCGTCGCCAGGGATCTGATGGTGCGTTATGTGCTTGAAGGAAGTGTGCGCAGGGAGAAGGCAAGGGTGCGGATCAATGCCCAGCTAATCGACGCGACGGACAGCAGTCATCTCTGGGCTGATCGCTTCGACCGGGATTTGGCGGACGTATTCCTGTTGCAGGACGAAGTCGTCGGCACGATTGTAAATGCCCTGTCCGGTGTATTGCCAGCCGCTGCGACCTCAAGCACGCGTAGGGCGGCAAGTCTCGAAGCGTATGATCTGTTCGTCCGCGGCCGGGTGCTGGTGATTCAGTCGCCCGAAAGCAACAGGGCCGCGCCGCCGCTCTTGGAAAGGGCCATCGAACTCGATCCCGGCTTCGCCGATGCTCATGCTTGGCTTGCGATGAGCCACCATTTTGCCTGGGCGTATTGGCTGGATGCTCCAGAGCGCCATCATTCGCTGGCTCTGGCGGCAGCCCGGCGCGCCGTATCGCTTGATCCGGAAAATGCCGTGGCCCATGCAATTTTCGGCGACGTTCTGATCTACGATGGCAAGCCGGATGAAGGCGCGGCGGAGCTGGCCACTGCCCTTCGGGTCAACCCCAATCATGCCGATGCCTGGGCATTCCTGGGGCAACTGCAGGCATTCGAGGGAAAGGCTATCGAGGGCATCGGACATTTGCGCCACGCCATTCGCCTCAATCCGCACCCGCCGGGGTGGTACTATTGGCTTCTCGGGCTCGCCCAATACGCAGCGGGTCAATACGCCGATGCCGTCGAGACACTCCGGCATGAGGCCACGCACCGGCTCGGCTCGCAACGCATCTTGGCTGCAAGTCTGGCGCGGCTCGGGCATATGGAAGAGGCCAGGGAGGAAGCAAGGCAATTCCTCGCCTCGAATCAGCATTTCTCGATACAGCACTGGGCAAGCACACAACCGTTCCGGCACGGGGCCGATCGACAACATTTCATCGATGGCTATGAAGACGCCGGCCTGCCACAGTAGGGCCGGACGTGGCCACAACCCCATCCGTGCAAATTTGGATATCTAGCCTTGCTGACCATTCGCACAGCCACACTTGCCGACGCAGACGCCATTTGGAACATAGTCGAACCCATCTTGCGGGCAGGCGAAACCTACGCGCTGCCGCGTGACTGGAGCAGATCCGACGCGCTGTCCTACTGGTTTTCCCCGGATCACGAGGTGTTCGTCGCAGAAACGGACGAACTGGTGATGGGAACTTATTATCTGCACGCGAACCAACGGGGCGCCGGTGCCCACGTCGCCAACTGCGGTTATATAACCGCGCCGGACTCGGTCGGCCGGGGTGTTGCAACGGCGATGTGCCAGCACTCTCTGGGTCACGCGGCTGCGCGAGGCTTCCGGGCCATGCAGTTCAACTGTGTGGTCAGTACCAACGAACGCGCGGTCAAGCTTTGGCGTCATCTTGGATTCGACGTTGTCGGAACGATTCCGCGAGGTTTCGAGCATCCGGTTCTGGGGTTCGTGGACACGCTGGTAATGCACCGATCGCTCTGACTGCCTTGCGCAGGCGCATAGCAGCCCTTCGTTCGCCGCGGCCATGGGCCGGGCGATACCGCAGAGGATCGACGATCAGCAAGAAGGCCGCAGATGGCTGGCGGCGGACTGGCATGGACTCTATTCACTTCAGGCTGTCGAGCATTGCTTTAGCCTCTTTGAGGTCCGATGTCTCAAATCCCTCGGTGAACCACGCATAAACCGGCACGAGCAGATTGCAGGCGTCGGCATGCTTGCCCTCGTCGCGCCAGAGCCGGGCGAGACTGGTGGCAGCGCGTAGCTCCCAGGACTTTGCGGATTGACGCCGGGCGATCTGGATCGCGCTCTGAAACGCGGCGCTTGCCTCGCCTGGTCTTCCGCCGTCCGGCAAAGCTGTCAGGAACTGCCCTCGCAAGCGATACAGTTCGGCCTCCGGCCAACGCTCCCCTGTCCCCTCGACCACTGCCAGAGCCTCATCCAGTGCACCGAGCCCCCGTTGCATGTCTCCCGAGAGGGCACAAGCCTCGGCCAGCAGGCCCAGGAAGAACGGACGCATCCACGCCGCGCCGCTCTTCCCCCAATCCGCAAGCCCGCGCTGGATCGCTTCTATCCCGGCGGCCTCCTGACTGTGGCGAGCCATGGTCCAGCCCTGGACCACGGTCGCGCTGGCGGCCCATAGATCCAACTTGTGTTCCCGGGCCAGCTCCAGCAACGCCGCCGCATGCGCCGCGGCCGCGCTGTCGTCGCGGCCAAAAGCCCCCACCAGCGCGCTGTACATCAGGGCAAACCCGAGGGTGTTCTTATGGCCGACCCGGTGGGCTAAGGCCAATCCCTCGGCTTGTCGGCGGGATGCCTGATCCGGGTAGCCCAGCAGCCACAGCACCCAGGTCAGGTGGGCGAGCGCGGACACGCCAAGGTCCTGGCCAAAAACAAAGGCCGTCGAACCATGCCGTTCCGGGTCGTACAGCGCAACGGCACACTCGAGGTGCTCGCGGGCGGCGAGCAGCTCGCCCCCCACCTCATCTGTCGCGCCGCACATCCGGTGCGCCAAGCACAGCCGCTCGGGGTCTGGGTGCAGCTCGGCCAAGGCGAGAATTTGCCTGGCCAGCTTCTGCTGCTCGGGAAGCGCCATGCGTACGAATTGGACAGCCCAGAACCCATACAGCACAGGAAACTGTTGTGATACGTCGCCTACGGCCTCTACCAACTCCTGCGCCCGGGCGAAAGCGGAGGCGGTCTCAGGTGCTGCGTGGCCGTACCGGGCAATGCACGCCTGACCAAGCATAGTCTGAAGATGAAGTTCGCGCTCTGCCCGGGCGCGGCTCTCGGGCAAGGTCCGCACGAGGTCAATGCTCCGGGTGAGATGGCCGATGGCTTCCGCAACGGCCGAGCGCCGGAAGGTGCGTTCCCCGGCCCGCTGCCAGTAGTCCGCAGCCCGCTCGGTCAGTTCCGCCTGGGTAAAGTGATGGGCCAGCAGCTCAGGCTGGGTTTCGACCACCTCCGGCCAGCGCTCTTCCAGCACCCTGGCGATCCGCGAGTGGAACTTCTGCCGTGTGCTGCGTAGCAGGCTCCCGTAGGCGGCATCCTGAACGAGAGCGTGCTTGAAGGAGTAGATACCTTCGGGCGGGGTGCCGCGGCGGAACGCGAGACCGGCGCTTACGAGCTCGTCCAATCCTCGCGTCAATGCCGCCTCGGGAATTCCCGCCACCGCGGCCAGCAGCTCATAGCTGAACTCTCGGCCGACGACCGCGCCGATCTGTGCCACCTGTTTTGCGACCGGCAACCGATCCAACCGCGCCATCAGTGAAGCCTGCAAGGTGCTCGGCACCGAAAGCGCTGAACCAGCGCTATCGGGCTGACTGGCGCGTTCCAGCACGGCCTTGGTCAATTCCTCGATGAAGAGAGGTACGCCATCGGTCTGCGCCACAATCCGCTCCAGCATCCCCGCCGGAAGCGCCTGACCGACGACAACCTGACTTGCGAGCGTCGTCGCCTGGCGAGGACCAAGCCGGCTCAGCGCCATCAAGCTTAAGCTGGCCTGGCCGACCCAAGGCGCGTGAAACTCTGGCCGGAAGGATATGATCACCATCACCGGCAAAAAGGCCAATCGCATGATTAACCTGTCCAACAGCTCAAGCGAACTTGGGTCGGCCCAATGCGCGTCCTCGAACAGGATCAGCACGGGGGACCGGCGTGCCCTTTCGTCCAGAATCCGGTTCAATGCTCCGAAGGTCTGCTCCTTCTTGCGCTCCGAAGTGAGTTCCAGCGGCGGATACCGCTCTCCACCCGGCACGCCGAGCAACTCGGCAATGAGCGTCACCTCTTCGCGAGTTGCCCCGAGTGGGAGAAGCAGGGCTTCCAGCTTGTCAAGCCGAGCGTCCGCAGACTCGCTGCGCACAAAACCCGCATCGTTCTGCCAGCGTGCGATGACGGGCTGTAGTGCGCTGTCGCGGTGATGCGGCGAGCAGAAATACTTGAGTCTGAGATGCGCCTCCCCGGCCACGCGCTCCTCGAGCGCAGCGATCAGGCGGGATTTGCCGATGCCGGGCTCGCCGGAGATGAGCACTGCCTGCCCTTCGCCGTCCTTTGCTTGCTGCCAGCGGCGCAGCAGCAGATCGAGCTCGTCATCGCGCCCGACCAGCGGCGAGAGGGAGGCCGCGTGCATTGCCGCGAAGCGGCTCTCAACCAAGGCTTCGCCAAGCACTTGCCACGCGCACACAGCGCCAGACAGGCCTTTGAGATGAAATTCGCCAAGCTCGCGGCACTCGAACAAGCCGCCGATGCGCCGCCGTGTTTGTGCGTCGATCACTGCGCAGCCAGGATCAGCGAGGGATTGTAGGCGCGCGGCGAGGTTTGGGGTCTCGCCTATTACCGACTGCTCCTGTGCGGCCCCGGCACCCAGCAGGTCGCCGACGACCGCGAGACCACTGGCTATGCCAATGCGAGCGACCAGCCGTTCGCCGGCTGACGCGGCCTGGCCGACCTCCTCCAGCGTAGCCAAGGCGGCGCGCACAGCGCGCTCGGGATCGGCTTCATCAGCTTGCGGCCAACCGAAGTAGACCAGGACCCCGTCGCCCATATACTTCGCCACGAAGCCGCCGTAGCGGCCAACTGTGTCAGCGACACTGCGATGGTAGGCCCCGATCACCTCGCGCATGTCCTCCGGATCCAAGCGGCCAGCGAGTGCCGTCGAGCCGACGATGTCAACGAACATGACCGTTAGCTGCCGCCGCTCAGCCTCTGGAAGCGGCGGGGCTGTCCCTGGGACCGCCGCCAGGGATCTCGTGGTCGAGGTGGCCGCTCTATCCGAACTAGCGCGCAGGGCGTCGATGGCGGCGAGCAGCTTGCGGCGGTGACCAATCGATGTAACCCCGAGCGCCACGAGATCGTCGGCCGTAAGCTGGAGAAGCGTATCAGCTTCAATGTCGTTGTCGCGAAAAGCCGGCTCGTATTGCTGCAGGCCGAGGCTCAGTAGCCATGCCGCGATATCCACGCCCCTTCTCCTCTTCGGCTGCGGGGGCTGCCCTGTTCTCCCGACTATATCCCAAATTGATGGAGTAGGCGGAAATCTCTTTGGAAGAGGCCGCTGAAAGGGAGATATCGGCCGTGGAACGAGTGGCCTGGCGAGCATAATGTTGCAGACGCTAGAGTGTGCACTCCGCAGGCAAAATCGCCATATAAGCGATGTGTTTCTCTTCTAACTCCGCTTGTTCTCGCATGCTCTTTTCAGGCGCCCTGCGCGCATCGTGAGGTTGGATGCGTCGACCGGCACCACCTCATGCCACAAGTCGCACGGGCAACTGTGCGAGGGCGCGGATGCCAAGGCGCTTGCGCCACTCGATATTCCCCGTCCTGTTGTCGAGGCGCATGTCTGGAAAACGCGCAATGATGCGCTCGAGGGCGATAGCGGCCTCCGCCCGAGCGAGTTGGAAACCGAGGCAGAAATGCGCGCCTGTGCCGAAGGAGAGGTGCGGGTTCGGGTGGCGCGTGATGTCGAAACGGTGCGGATCCTCAAACTTGGCAGGATCGCAATTTGCCGCCGCCAGGAATCCGGCGAACATGTCGCCGCGGCGGAATTGCCGTTCCTGCCAAACCATGTCGCGGGTCGCAAAGCGCGGCTTGGTCATTTGCACTGGCGATACGTAGCGCAGACATTCTTCGACGCAGGTGGGCATCAGGCTTAGTTCGCTCTGCAGCCTGCGGCGTTGATCTTCATGCGATAACAATGCAAAGAGCCCGCCGGAAATCAGATGGGTGGTGGTTTCCTGCCCGGCACCGAAGAGCAGGAAAATCATCGAGACTAGTTCGTCCTCGCTGAGCTTCTGCCCATCGGTTTCGGCATCCCGTAGCGCAGCGATCAGTCCGTCCGGCAAGGCTCCGCCTCCGGGTCGTGAGACGCGGCGAAGATAGCGGACGACACTGATCACGCCGGGAACGGCGCGGATCACCGCTCCGATATTGGCAGTGTCCTTGAGCCCGCCTAACCAGTTCTTGAACCGATCGTGATCCTCCTCCGGCAGGCCGAGCATCGCGCAGATGACCGAAAGAGGCAGGTCCCGGCAGAATTCAGACATGAGATCGACCTCCAGTCTTCCCTCCATCCTGTCGAGAAGCCGATCTGCTATTTGCGCGATCATCGGCTTCATGGCCTCGATGGTTCGGCGCTGGAAAGCCTGATCGACTAGGCCGCGTAGGCGGCGATGCTCCGGGTCATCGTGACCGAGCATATTCAGCGCCAGAAGGCTGATCGTCCTTGGCAGGAACCTCAATATCCGCGCCTGTGTCCTGCTCCCGGCGTTCCTAGGGTCGCGCGCGAAGCTCTCGTGATCCTTCAACAACGCCGCACAGGCTTCATGTGTGACCGCGAGGTACGTGCGGCCAACAATCGGCAGCTTCATGCAAACGACTGGGCCTTCGGCTCGCATGCGGTCAACCGTGGGGAAGGGGTTTGTATGGAAGCCCGGCGATAAGATGTCGAAATCGCGCGTCTCGATCATGCGCTCACTCCCAATGTTGCCAGTCCTTCATGAGGCACTGCTGCGCTTCTCCGGCTAATCCGTCTCGGCACTTGCACGGCACCGGCACGCTAGCAGAAAAGAGTCCAGACTACCTCGGTCGCGCGGCTGAGTGTGATGAATGCAGGTGTCTCAGCTTGTCAGGGTTGGCACCACATAGATTGCTGCAACCTTTCCGTCCTCGATTTCGGGCGCGGTCGTCTGAAGTTCACCATCGGCCCTCTAACGTGGTGAAACCGGTCAATCCGTTGACGAAACCGGCACGAACTAGCTTCGAGCCATTCTTCCGAAAAGAGTCGCCAGGACTTTCATGGACCTCCATGACGGCATCGAAGCCGAAGATCGGCTCGTGACGGCCGTCGGCATGCGGGCACTATAGCTCGGGCCAGACTGAAGCGAGCAAAAGAAGGACAATTCCAACGAACGCGGCATTCCAGACGAGCGACCGGAGCAAAGGAACGCCCGCTGCGTAGAGTAGAAGGTAAACCAATCTGGCGGAAAAATAGAGACCAGCTCCCCATTCGCTGAGGGCGCTCTCACGACCGAGCACGTGAACAAGGAAGACCGCCACCACAAACACCGGGAACGTCTCAAGAAAGTTTCGAAGTGCTCTTTCCAGGCGTCCTGCTACGCCCGTGAGCGGAGAGACTTCGGCGTCACGAGAGCTGGCCGTCCAACGATAACCTCGTTGAAAGCTGGCAGCGTGGGAGGAGACAACAATTTGAATTAAACAGAGCACGCAACTCGCCACAAGCATCGCTAGTTCGAAGCTCATTCAACCCTCACACCTGCCCGTTCTTCAAAGACCCTACCAGAATCGTGCGTTGTATGCCGGTCCGCTGGCCAGGTTGATGTCCGGGAAGGGTCGATCGTTGGGATTCATCAACGCCGGTGGGCAGCGGTCCTTCCTTACTGCCCAGATTCAAGGGAGAGGTGCGGGTTCAGTTTCGCCAAGGCTTTGGTCCATGCGAAGTCATAGGGCAAAAACGCGAAACAAATTGCGATCAGTCCGCCTGCCAGCATATCGACCGTGAAGACCGCAACCGTCGTTGCGGCTACCAGCAGTAGGCCCAGTCGAGGCGTCTGTAGCGGAACAATAGGTAGTTCCAAACCCCATCGGTGACCATAACGGCTATTATCATCACGAGCGAAGCCTTGCTCCCGGGCCTGTAGCATCGCGGAGGCTCCATAGGTCATGATGACATAGAACGCCCCGCCCACGATCATCCATCCCCAAATCGGCAGTGCCCAGCGCGGCTGTTTGAGCGATGCCAAAAAGCGAAAGGGCTTCGGCCCGGACAACCACGCTTCGAGCGCAGCGCAGAACGCCGCCAACATCAGTGCCAGGAGCCAGGGCGAGAAAGGCAGGTAGCTTGATGGCATGGCTCGTTCCACTCGTCGTCCCACGACACGATCAGAAGGGCGCGCAGCTGGCAAGTTCGGCATTTCCGCATGTCCACTCCAGGTCGCGGCGCGAAGATCGGCTCTGGAAAAGCGCCAGGAAAGTCGGCGATTGGCGCAACGTCGACCTACAGCTTGCCGTGGTAACGTCTGCTTTTGGGCAGTGGCAAAGGCGCCTTGAACGGCCGAGATGGGGCGCTGAACGGCTGGGCCGAATACGGAGCGATGACGACCCGGCTTGACTCACGCGAGGTCGCCCTCTGTTAGATTTCAGTTCCCTCGGCCAGCGTCAGTGCATCCTCGACGTCGACGCCGAGATATCGGACGGTGTTCTCAATCTTGGTGTGGCCGAGCAGAATTTGAATTGCTCGGAGATTCCCGGTGGCCTTATAGATGATGGAGGCCTTGGTACGACGAAGCGAATGGGTGCCGAAATCCTCACGGCGAAGGCCAATCGCCGAAACCCATTCATCGACCAGGCGCGCATACTGCCTGGTACTCAAATGGCCGGCATGGTCGACTGGGAAAGGCAAAATCGTCGACCGTGCCACCTCTACGTTCAAGCCATGCAAGGAGGCTTGTTCGGGCGTCTGCCGTCAGTTCGAATTGAACTGGCCTCCCAGTCTTTTGTTGCACAACCATGGCCCGAGTCCGAATCTCAACGAGGCGGATGGCAAACATAGTCTCGGTGGCAGGGCCGGTGGCAGCCAACGCTCGGCTGACTCAGGATTGCCTGCACGAAATCTAGAGCCACGAAAGCGAGGGATGCGCAAAGCTGTAAACATTTAACAACCCACAACCTTTGACCGCGTTGCTGAGATGTGCTCGGAGGCTCGTCGCGACGCCACGTACAGCGCGGTCACAGGAGATGTCTGCTTCCGGGCAACGTCGAGATCGACTTCTACGGCCGACATTGGGGCGCAAAGCTGCCGTTGGTAGTTGCAACATAATGACATAATGATTTGTTTTGGCCAGCAGACGAATAGGCCGTCACGCAGTTCCCCGGAACAGATCCTCTCGAAGCGTGTTGCGCCAGCTCCAAGCTGAATTGGAGCACTACCATGAAGCCCGAAGACGCCACTTACCCTCCTCTTGATGTCGCCAAGCCTGTCGCCCCTGGGATCTGGATCGTCGACAGCGGACCGCTGAGCGTGATGGGCATTCCAATTCCGGTGCGCATGACGGTTATCCAGCTCGAGAATGGCGGTCTCCTGCTGCATTCACCAACACGGTTCGTTTTTGAGCTGAGAAAGCAGCTCGAGCAGATTGGTCCGATAGTGCATCTGGTTGCGCCAAACAGTGCACACTGGACCCTCCTCAAGGAGTGGCAGAACCATGTGCAGGGAGCGTCGACTTGGGCCGCTCCGGGCTTGCGCCATCGGGCACAGGTCCGCCGGGCTGGCGTCAGGATCGATCACGATCTGGCCGCTGCGGCGCCGGAAGCCTGGTCGAAAGATCTCGATCAGGTTCTCATTCCAGGAGCCGGTGGGTTCACCGAAGTCGCATTCTATCACAAGAAGAGCCGAACTATGGTGCTTACGGATCTAGTTCTGAATCTCGAGCCGGAGAAGCTGCCGTTCATCATCAGGCCGGCGGCGCGCCTCTTAGGCGTCACGGCACCTGTGGGGAAGGCCCCCATTTACCTGCGCATAACCATCAAACGGAAGCATGAGCAGGCGAAGGCGGCCGCGGAGCGCCTCGTGGCTTTTCAGCCAAAGCGCGTGATCTTCAGCCATGGCCGGTGGTTCCACAAGGATGGGACGACATTTCTTCGCCAGTCGCTGGCCTGGCTTCTCTGAGGGCGGCCGCAGAAAGATTGTCAGCAGGAAGTAGCCATCAACTCCCGTGCCGTTCCCATTCGACGGGCAAACCCCTGACGAGCGCCTGGAGCTGAACCCCCATGGACTGCCGTCCGTCGAGTATGGCTTCGACCAGATCGGGCGCGAGCAGCGTCAACTGGAGCACATGGGATACGAAGGAGCGGTCAAGCCTTTCGGCCGCGGCAAGTTCGATCACTGTGGCGAACTCGCCTTTCTCCAGCATGTGTTTCCACCGGAACGCCCGCGCCAGCGCCCGGATCAGAGTGTTGTCTATGCGTGGCCGTGCTGGGGTCCATGGCTGTGCGCCGGCGGGCGAGATGATGATCTTGCGGCCACCACGCTTGCGCAGGGTCAGCGGCAGATGGACGGTGAGGGATTTGCCGTCAGGGCTGAGTTCGGCATATTTGGCCTCCGACGGCATCATGCAGTCCTCCTGTGCTCCGGCTGCTGTCAGCTCCGTCGCGAGACTGGCCATGCCTTCCGTGCGGAGCCGGATCGAAATGCGCTCGACGGCGACATCCACCCGCTCGACCAGAAGCTGGACGATGCGAGCTTGCTCGCCCGGGAAGGGAAAGCCCTGGTCGCAGGTCAAGCGTCGCCGCGAACGGGCCCGGAATGCCAGGAGGATGACCGGCTCAGAAATGAAATTTAATAGGCCGTCCCTAGCGTCTTGGTTAGTACGATCTACGGCGCATCCGTTGAAATCATTGGGTAATTCATTGGCGGTCATGCTTAATACCCCCATGTTCCTATCCCAAAAACTTCGTTGAGGAAAAAAAACCTGTGACTTAGAGTGGGACGGGTCTGGGCAAGAGTCGGGTATTTAGTCTGACCCTCCCCCCATCCCATGTGCCATTTTCATTGCGTCTCACCCATGGCGCGAAGCCAAGCGGCTGTCCGCAGCTTTGGGTCGGCGATCGATTGGATCTCACGGGCAATCTTGCGATCGGCAGCCGCCTGAGCCGCGGCGGAAGGCGAGTTATCTCGCTTGCCGCCTTGCAGTGGGTGAACATGGTAATGCGGCGCTTGAGGTTTAGCTCTCTCATTCCTGAGCCCCTTTCGACCGTTCGGAAGGCTCAGCCCGTCGGGATTTCCTCCGATCTGAACCGGCCTATCAACCACGCCAGGTTCCTTAGTTCGGTTCCTTAGTCCGGTTTGTCGCGCATCCTTGCGCGGATCAACCGCGCAACCTTGCGCGCACAAACCGCGCATCCTTGCGCGCTTCGAAGCCGGCCAATCTGGAGGAGTGCCATCCTTCATTCGCCCGTTCCAGTCGGTGACAATGGCCCGGAACTTCTCCCATTGGGGTCGATATGATACGGTATGAAAACGGCCACCGTGGCTCTCCTTTTGGAAGAGACCCTCCGTCACGAGTTCCTTCGTCCCACGGCGCACAGTGGCCTGGTCGATACCGAGCAGCGTGGCCAACCGACCGATGCTTGGATCACAACGACCGTTCACTCGATTGAAGTGGTCGATCAAGGCCGATCCGACCGACTTGCCAGCGCTGGAAATCCTTGGCGCTAGCGCGAGCGCCATGTGGGCGAACAGCACATCTGTTTTCGCAAGGCGCGACATTGGGTCAGGTCACCGCCGGTGCCGTGTTCAGGTCCTTCGTTCCCGACGACGCACGTATCGCGCACACGGCCTCGTGGGCAGTCAGGCCGAAGCGCTGGCGCAGCGTGGGGATAATAGGCCGCTCGCACGCACCTCGGTTCGCGGCGTACCACTGGGCAGCCTCACAAATTGCCATGGTCGCGGCCTGCCGCCAGCCATTCGGCTGCAGCCTGGGGACCGCCACATCAGGTTTTAGGTCGGTCTGCATCATGCGGCATCTTCGATTTCGAAGAGCTTCTTGAGCTTGCCGCGCGATGCTACCCAACGGTTTCCGACCTTTTTTGCCGGTAGTTGATTGGTCTCCAGCAGATTGAAGGTCTGCCTTGGAGTTCGGTGGATAACGGCAGCAATCGCGTCGCAGCCCCAAACGAGGTCGAGCGGTTCATTCTGTTCTGTAATCAAGTACGTTCTCCGTTTTTATGGGGGCAAAATTTTTACGCTAACGCACGCAGGCGCGAACCAAGGGGAATGCAGACCAGCAAGGCTTGAGGCTCGCTTGCTGCGCGAATAACTTGCGTGCCAAAGAAGTTGATTGAGCTATCAAGTGGATCGCCGGGCCTGTTGATAAAAACTAGCATGGGATGTTCGGGATACTCCTCACATCTCCAGAAAAAGACGATCATCTCTCTTTTGCCGGAAATGCAGTCGTCGATCTCGGTTCGATCGGCCGTTTCGATCCACTTGCGAAGGTCGGCGCCGCGCTGGACGAGTTCCCCGATAGACATCTTGAGGTAGGAGAGCGAAGCCAGCATGCACGCTACTAACGCCTCGGAACGTGAGAAGCGACGATAAACCCCGGTGCCGGCTCGCTCGGTCGCGGCATCTGCCTGGATCGCGCCAGCCTCGGCCCACAACTGTACCGTCCGACGCTTCGCGCCCGTGATGCTTGTCACTTCTGCCAAGGTAAATTCGCGATCCATTTCTTCTCCGTAAACCAAGTACGTTTTCCGTTCTTGACATACGTTGCAGATGGCTGTCAAGTGGTTCCAACCGATGACAGCGCGGAGAGGATAAGTGCCGATGTCAGTTCGCAAGCGCACATGGACTAACGACAAGGGTGAAGAGAAAACCGCCTGGGTGGTCGATTACGCCGACGGTAAGGGCGTTCGCCGGCTGAAGACATTCGCGAAGAAAAAGGACGCCGACAACTTCGCCGCCACGGCTAAGGTCGAGGTTCGAGAGGGCTCGCACGTCGCGGACAGCGCCAGCGTCACGGTCAAAGCGGCGGGAGCATTTTGGATTACAACTGGCGAGAATGAGGGGCTCGAACGTTCATCGATCGACCAGCGCAAACGGCACCTGAAACTGCACATCGAGCCGTTCATCGGAACAACTCTACTTTCGCATCTCACAGTGCCGTCCGTCCGAGAGTTCGCCGACACGCTGCGAGAAAATGGACGGTCCCAGATTATGGTCCGAAAGGTTCTCGGCTCGCTTGGCTCCCTCCTAGCGGATGCTCTAGAACGTGGCCTGGCCACGCGCAATCCCGTCAGGGATCTGCGTGGCGGACGCCGCAGAGGCAAGGAGCGTCAGGCGGACAAGCGTCAGAAAGGCAAGCTCAAAATCGGCGTCGACATACCGACACGCGAAGAGATCAAAGCGATCGTCGACGCCTCGTCAGGACGCTGGCGCCCGCTTCTGATCACCTCTGTCTTTACCGGCATGCGATCATCCGAATTGCGCGGTTTGCGCTGGAGCGACGTCGATTTCGAACGCGCGCGTGTCACCGTCCATCAGCGTGCTGACGACTATGGTGAAATAGGGAGACCGAAATCTGAAGCTGGGGAGAGGACGATACCGGTGCCGCCGGCGGTTATTTATGCATTGCGAGAATGGAAGCTCGCCTGCCCGCGTCGCGTGACTGGCAACGACGCCGCGGGCAATCCGGTTAGGGAATTGCACTACGTCTTCCCGACAGGAAACGGCAACATCGAAAGCCGCTCAAACATTACCAAGCGCGGTTTCCTGCCTACCCAGATAACGGCCGGGGTGATGGTTGCGAGTGACGGGACGGACGACAATGGAACAGTCATCATGCTCGCCAAGTATGGTGGCATGCACGCGCTCCGTCACTTTTACGCATCATGGTTGATCAATCGACCGCAAGACGGCGGCCTCGGCCTTCCTCCGAAGGTGATCCAGGAACGGCTCGGACATAGCTCGATCGTGATGACCATGGACGTCTACGGACACCTATTCCCGCGTGGCGATGACGGCGACGAAATGGCTGCAGCAGAGCGGGCTCTTTTGGGTTGAACGCGACATAGACGCGACAAACGACCGATTTCGCCAACGAAATCAATGGCACGACCAAGCATCATAATCCTGGGGTCGGGGGTTCAAGTCCCTCTCCCGCTACCACTTAATTCTCCCACAATGTTCTCTGCATGGACTTCGCGGCCCCGAAACCCCGCAGAACAGCAGGCCCTTCGGCCAAAAGCTGTGGAGTCGCTGTAGTGGTGAGAGCGACTCATTTGCTCTCTGTGGGCCGATATTCTCCAAAGCTGGGGAGTGCGCCTTTTTACTCCCTAGCTTTCCCCCATTGAAATCACAGGGTTTTCCGGCTCGGAAGCTGGGGGTAATTTGGTGCAATGCCGCTATGCGGAGAACACACAAAGCAAACCAACTGGTGACCAATTGGTCACCCTGCCCGGCGATGTCTGGCTTTTGGGCAAGCACCGGCTTATCTGCGGCGACAGCACCAATGCTGAGGATGTCGAGCGGGTCCTTACCGGCCTCAAGCCGCACCTGTGCATTTGCGATCCTCCATATGGCGTCAGCTACGATCCCTCATGGCGAGAGCGGTTCGGCGATGGAGAAGGTCTCGCCAGAGGCAAGGTGCTCAATGACGACCGCGCCGACTGGCGGGAAGCATGGGCGCTGTTTCCGGGAGATGTGATGTATGTCTGGCATGGCGCCCTTCATGCCGCCACGGTCGCTTCAAGCCTTGGGGCCAGCGGCTTTGCCGTCCGCGCGCAGATCATCTGGGACAAGACCCGGCTGGTCATCGGCCGCGGCGACTACCACTGGCAGCATGAGCCGGCCTGGTATGCGGTCAGGAAGGGCAGGAAGGGCCACTGGGCGGGTGATCGCAAGCAGACCACCGTCTGGGCCATTCCGCATCGAAAGTCCGACACGGGCCACGGCACGCGAAAGCCCGTCGAATGCATGCGGCGACCCATCGAGAACAATTCCTCGCCAGGCCAGGCTGTTTACGAGCCCTTCTGCGGCTCTGGCACCACCATCATCGCTGCCGAGATGACTGGCCGCTGCTGTCGTGCCATCGAACTGAACGCAGCCTATGTCGACGTCGCGGTGCTGCGCTGGCAGGCGTTTACAGGCAGCATGGCAATCCTGGAGGGCGACGGCCAGAGCTTTGCCGAGGCAAAGCTTGAGCGGATCAGGACCAGGCCATGACCACCAAGACAGCAATCCTGCAGGCCATACGCCACAAATGTCTGGACTGCTGCGTCTATCAACCCGCCGAGGTTCGGGAGTGTCCCGTCAGCACGTGCGGTTTGTGGCTGTTCAGGTTCGGGATGGACCCCGACCCCAGCCGCACCCGCGGCTTCGCCAAATCCCCCGTGTACACGGACCCTTCGGGGCAAGACATGCCTATCTCGAAGGCGAGGCAGCACATCGGAAACGGAGAGAGCTGAGATGGCCCGCCCCAGCCATCAGCCCGATGCTTTTCATCGCCGGCAGGTAGAGGCGCTGGCAGGCTATGGTGTTCCGGAGGCCGAGATTGCCGGCATGGTCGGTGTCGATCCAAAGACGCTGCGCAAGCACTATAAACACGAACTGGCCTTTGGCCACACCAAGGCCAATGCCAAGGTGGCGGAGAACCTCTTCCGCAAGGCAACGGGCGAAGGTCGTGAAGCGGTCATCGCCGCGATCTTCTGGCTCAAGGCACGCGGCCGCTGGAAGGAGACCTCGGTCAACGAGCACTCAGGCCTGGACGGCAAGCCGATCGAGCAGGTGCATGAGATCCGCCGCATCATCCTTCGCGCTCCGGATCCTGCAAGCTTGGGCAAGTCTCCTGACGGCACGCCGCCAGCGAACAATCTCGTCACCTTCTGGGACGCGGACCGGACCAAATGAACCCCGATATCGAAGCTCCTCTGGAAAACCGGCCACTGAACTCCCGGGTGGAGGCGCTGGCCGGCTTCGGGCTTAGCACGGCCGACATCGCCTGCGTCTCGCCACAGACGAGCAGGACCTCAAGGCGACCTACGCCCATGAACTCGAGAGCGGCGCTATCAAGGCCAACGCACGGTTGCTGAAAGCCTTTACCGCAGAGCGACCGGTGAAGGTCGGGAGGCCGTCACCGCAGCAATTTTCTGGCTGAAGACCAGGGCGCGCTGGAAGGAGACCTCCATCCATGAGCTAGAAGGAAAACTGGACACATCAGGGACCTTCGTTACCACCTATGAAGACAGCAAGCTTCTGTAGGGCGGCATCGCCGACAGTACCGATCTGTCATTCCGACTGTCGTTTTGATTTCGAGTTCGACCCAAGCCCGAAATCAAAATCAACCGAAATCACGACACTAGCGCTGGTCCAGCTTCTTCGCAGCCTCCAGCTGCTTCGATTCGATTTCGTCCAGCACTGCTTCTGGCGCAATGTCCCTCTTAATCTCGCCGACTTCTATATCGCTTAAGGCTGGTTTTGCATTCAACCGATCCGCTATCGAATCGACAAGTTCAGTAAGTTTTGTGAGTTCGTGCTCCGTCAGCAGGCTCACCTGAAGGTCCAGATCCGCCCGTTTGTCTGCGGCAGCTGACATCCGGTTTTGGCTGATCAGTACAAAGGTCGAGAGGAATATGGCCTCGACGGAAGCTACCATAGCCAATATCACGAATGTCGGATCAAATGGCGGAGTGATCGGTATCCAGCCCAAGTTCGAGACGATCCAGCCGCCATACACGGCCAAGTGAAGGTACACGAAACGCATACTGCCCGTAAAAGAGGTAATCGCCTCAGCGATTTTCTCTTCCAAAGTTGCCTCGCTTGCTTCCTTCGCCCGGCGCTCCTCAATCGCTTGGATATTGCGTTTCAGTGCTTGGCTGAGTTCATGCGGAGGTGGCGGAGGCAACGTTGGAGAATCCATGGAACACCCGTTGGATAGCTATCGGTCCTGCCACTCTGGGCAACGTACAAAATCACGGTTATTCGACTTTGTTCCCGACTAGAGCCGCTTCACCTCGCGGATCTTAGGGCGAACAGCCCCGCTCCGCAGATCAAAACTGCGCCGAGAACGGTGGTGATCTTCGGCACCTCGTCGAAAAACAGCAGCCCCCAAAGTGGAACCCAGACGATGGCCGTGTACTCGAAGACGGCAACGTTGCCTGCTGGGGCAAGGCGATAAGCCTGGGAAAGCAATGTCATTCCGGCAGATGCGATCACACCGCAGCCGGCCATCAGCAAAGTATCCTGGAGCGTAGGCCAGACCCATGGGCGCGTGAGGAAGGCAAGACTTGGATGATTGGCGTCTTCAAGGCCGCCCAAGCTCACAAGCGCCGCCAGCGCCGGCGCGCCGGTGAGGAAGGCCAGGTTCTGATAGAAGGTGATAACCGCGGCGACCTCGCTGTCGCCAAGCTTCCTCGCCAAGACCTGGGCCGACGAGTACAGAGCAGCAGCCAGGAGGGTCAACGCAGCTGCCCATTCGAATATAGCAAGACCCGGTTGCAGCGTTATGATGACGCCGAGCAGACCAACAATGAGCGCGATCAGGGTTGCGGTGTGAGGCCGCTCTCCGAGGAAGAGAATCCCGAGACCTGCAATGATGAGCGGGGCGACGAAAAAGAGTGCGACAGCATCGGCCAGAGGAAGCGCTGCGATCGAGAGATAATAGAAGAGGTATGCTCCAAGCGAGATTACCGCTCGGATGGCGAGCAGCCCGGCTCGCTTTGAGAAAATAGACCGTATTCTGGCGGTCGCGCCGACCAGCACCAGCAGAATGGGCAATGCGACGATTGATCGAACAGTCATCGCTTGCGTAACGGGATAGGTGTCCGAGAGGCCCTTCAGGATCACGTCCTGCAGTGAGAAGACGAGAACGCCCAGGCAGAGAAAGCCAGTGGCTGCTAGGGACTTGTTCTGCATGGGTACGTCCTAGTGAAGGGGCGCAGCTAGCTTGGCTAGGGCCGAGCTCGATAGGGCCTGCACAGCCGCACCTGTAATCCACACTGACGTGAACGTTTGTCGCGAGATTGCGTTCTGGCCGCAGACTTAGGACGTGCTCATACGAATTGGAAGTAGCTGCATCCGCGGCGGCTGCGCCTCTGTGGCGGGCGCGATAAGGAAGCAACGTGCTGACAAAGGATGGTTATCTGCACTGGAGGAGAAAACTCGGCGCCCTCATGAAGTGCCTTCCAACAAGTCTGCGTCATATAGGCGGCGCTCCAGCTCAACCGCGTTGCTGCTGAAGCCTAATTCCTGGAAAGAACTTGCTGAACCGTGTGTTGTGAGCACACTGCAAACGGTGGTTTGCAATTTGAACACCCCGGAAAAGCAGCATGACGAGCGCGGTCGCCTACTATCGAGTCTCCACACAGCGGCAAGGACACTCGGGCTTGGGCATCGAGGCCCACCGTGCCGCGGTCGCCCGCTTTGCCGAGGCCGAGGGGATGATCGTCCTCCAGGAGTTCACCGAGATCGAAACCGGAAAGGGCGCGGATGCTCTTGATCGACGGGAGCAATTAAACGCCGCCCTCGCCCTTGCCCGCCAGGCCAAGTGCCCGGTCGTCGTGGCCAAGCTCGATCGCCTGTCTCGTGATGTCGCCTTCATTGCCGGACTAATGGTCCAGCGCGTTCCGTTCATCGTCGCCGAGCTCGGTGCCGATGCCGATCCGTTCATGTTGCACCTTTACGCCGCTTTGGCCGAGAAGGAGCGGCGTATGATCTCGGAGCGCACCAAAGCCGCCCTCGCCTCTCGCAAGACCACTGGAATGAAGCTCGGCAATCCGACCAACACAGCCGAAGCTGCGGCGAAAGGTCGGAAGATCTCGATCCGGGAGGCTGACAGATTTGCCCAGACCGTGCTGCCGATCATCGCCTCCATCCAGCAGTCCGGCATCACCAGCCTGCGTGGCCTGGCAATCGCTCTGAACAATCGAGGCGTTCGAACAGCCCGCAACGGCCAATGGCAGGTCTCGAATGTGCGAAACGTTCTCGCGCGGCAATCCCCTAGTCTTTTATAAGCTATAAGCGGGAAATAGACACCTTGCCGATATCTCCGCAGGCGCTGGTGGGCTGCTTGACGGGTCAAAATATGCCCGCGCCTCAAGTGCCCGCCTGCAACCCCTGCGCCATATGCGATGCAGTCATTTCGCGAAAAAATGAACGGCGTTCCTGCCTGCTCTATTGCGGGTGCACTTCGCCGTTGTTGACCTGTGAAAGTGCAGCCACCGGCGTCCAGGCAGCCTTGTGTTCTCAAGCTACATTCTTCTCATATTGGGAGCGCTCAGAGACCGGCGGCTCGTTGTTTCCGCTCGAAAGTTCTCATGGCCCGATGGATGTTCCGGAGAGCTTGGCTGGAATCGTGCCAGCCTTCGAATTCGATTTGTTTGTCGGTGCCGGACACCGACGCGAGGAAAAACTGCTCGATCTCGGATCGCAGACGATCCGGAACATTCTCACCAAGGAGAGACTCGCTATGGGCGTCTTGCTTGTGCGGGCAAAATACAAAGCGATCGTTTCTCACGGTCTCGCCGTTCTCCGTTTGCATGACACAAAGGGCCGCCAGCAGATCGCACTTGATGACAACACCGGGAGCGCTGGTGGCCTCATGGATGACCAGGCCGTCGAGGGCGTCGCCATCGTCGCCCAGTGTAGAAGGCAGAAAGCCCCAGTCGTACGGGTAGGCCAGGCCCGCTGGAAGCGGCCGCGTATATTCGAAAAGCTTCTTCTTGGGCTTGTAAGTCAACTTTGCTTCGGCGCCACGCGGTGTTTCCACGACCACCCTGATCCGACCCTTCGATGTAGTCGTAGGCAGTGTCAGATAATTCGCCACGTTTGGTCCTCGCCACGCCATGCCAATGGCTCTAGGTTTCTCTAAGCAGCGGATGGCCGATTTGTTCCCAACGTGCCTACCCGGGTCTTCACGAAAACCGGTGCGGATTGGACGCGCAAATACACTTGGCTCATGCGAAGCCGCCAGAGAGCTTGAGATCGAGAATGCGATCCTTGGCGGCCAGGCTTCAGAAACACGCCGGTCCACCGCCCAAAGAGTTGAAGAAAGGGCCGGCGATGCAATGAGTACAGCCAGAGGTGGTGAAGCTGCGCATCAGGCATCTCTGCGGCGAGCATGGCCATATCCGACATCGTTCTATGCCGGGTATCAGCGAACATGAAACGGCTTATTATTCGTCCCAGCCGGCGGACACGGCCCATACCCCCGCCGGTTAGGCTCGGCGGTCGGTTGCCTACTCCCGCAGCGGCTGTCGGGCGACCATCTCAGCGAGGATGCAGTGGAAGCGCCAGAGACGATCCAAAACGCCTGGGCCGGCCTTAAGCTGGTTCGCATGGCTATTGAACAGACCTGCCCGGCTGGCGTGTTGCCGAGCGAGGAAGCTGTCCTGCTGCTCTATGGTCCTGAGCCGGTCCATAAGGGCGAAGCGCTGGCCAAAGCGATAATTGAAACGGTGGAAAAAGCTGACCCGTTGCCCACCGCATTGATCCGCTACCGACCGGCTAGGGCAGCTCGATGATTTTCAGAAATGGGCCAAGAAGGCCGTCCGGACAGTCAGGGATCTGAACGCGAAGCGGCCGCCGCACAGCGATCTCTTCTGGAAGGACGAAGCAAGGGATCGCCTCACAAGGACGGGTTGACTCAGACCACGATTATCGAACGCCTGGAAGCGTTCGGGGCGCCGGACTTTTCAACAATATCGGCCGAGATAGGACACTCCACTGTAGGGAGCGGCTGTGCAAAGCGCACAATCTACAGACGGCGGCAAGCGACACAGCGACGCATTCCCGACGGGATTGTCAGACTTGCCGCCTGGTTTCACTCTGCGGCCGGGCCGGTTCGTGGATCCAGCCGCAGCGATTCAGGCGTCCCAGCCTGCTCGACCGGCAGTGTCCTGAACGCCTCCTTGGCAGCCTGCGATACCGGAGCGCGGCTCCTGATGCTGACCAGCGCGTATACGGCGAGCAGAGTGTGCGCGAGAGCGGTAGCGAGGAACAAGCTCTCGGGCCGCATCTCGGCCATCAGCACGGCCCCCAGAACCGGCCCGACCATCGTGCCGAAGCCATAGAACAGCAGCAGACCGCTCGACACCTTGACGAACTCCTCTGGACGGGCGCGGTCGTTGGCATGCGCCACTGCGACCGAATAGAGGGTGTAGGCCAGGGCACCGTAGGCCGCGGTGGTAATTATGACCAATGCGGCCGACCGCGGCTGGAGGACGAAGACGAGGAGCGCGAAGACGGCCGCTCCGACCGCCGCACCGGCCAGCACATTGCGGCGGTCGGTGATATCGGACAGCCGGCCCACCGGAAACTGGAGAGCGGCACCGGCGAGAACAACTGCGCTTGCCATCACTGCAATACCTGTGTTGCTGATACCGATGCGGGCACCATAGACGGCTCCGAGCGTTCCCCAGGCTCCGTTGGCAACGCCGGTCAGGAAACAGCCGATCAGGGCGAGCGGTGAAGTGGCATAGATACCTTTCAGATCGAGGGCGACATCCTCTAGCGGTTTTGGCGTCGCTGCCGATGACACTGCCGTCGGGATTAAGGCGAGGCAGAAGAAGATCCCGGCGACCATGAACAGCGACGCGTTCCTCACGTCTCCCAAGACGACGATCATCTGGCCGGCCACGAGCGAGGCATATGAGACAATCATGTAAAGGCCGAAGACGGTGCCCCGGCTCTCATTGGTCGCCTTCTCGTTTAACCAGCTCTCGACGATCATGTAAGCGCCGGCCATCACGAAGCCAGTGAAGGCGCGCAGAACAATCCATACGTACTGGTCAACCATCAGGCCGGTGAGCAGCGCGATGATTGCGCCAGAAGCCGCAAAGGTGCCGAATGCGCGGACGTGCCCGATCTGGCGAACAAGCCGAGGTGCGAAGATGCAGCCGGCGACGAAACCGCCCGCCCAGGCGGTTCCGAGTAACCCAAGGGACGCAGTCGAGAACCCCTCCGCCTGCCCGCGCAGCGGCAAGAGCAAGCTATGCAACCCTGTTGCTGCAAGCAGGAAACCCGTGCCGCGAAGAAGCGACAGGATGGGGCGGTAGCCGAGAGGTAAGAGGTAACCTAGCATCTTCCGAAGGGCACAACAGCTTTGGTGCCCCCACTAAATTGGCCGCGCCCGCCTAATGTCAACGCATAAGGCCTACATCGGTCCGCTTTCCCCCTTGAGCGGTCACTGCCGCCTCGCGATAAGAAGGTCCACTTGGGGTCAATTTACGTAGAACGCTTGTGATGGCTTCTCATCCCGATCGCTCGGGAGTGCGTCTGATGGAGGAAACCGGCTGGTGCGCCCTGCTACGCCCCGCCGGTGACCGGAAGTTTTCATAAACAACCACTTAGAAGTTGCTTCTCATTCTCCTGTGAGCACACCCCAGGGATTAGCAACATGCCGCGCGCGGTCGCCTACTATCAAGTCTCCACTCAGAGGCAAGGACGTTCAGGCTTGGGCATCGAGGCCCAACGTGCCGCGGTCGCCCGCTTTGCCGAGGCGGAGGGAATGATCATCCTCCAGGAGTTCACCGAGATCGAAACCGGAAAGGGCGCGGATGCTTTTGATCGACGTCCGCAACTGACAGCTGCCCTCGCCCTTGCCCGGCAGTTCAAATGCCCGGTCGTTGTGGCGAAGCTCGACCGCCTGTCGCGAGATGTCGCCTTCATAGCCGGCCTGCGCGTTCCTTTCATTGTGGCCGAACTCGGTGCCGATGCCGATCCGTTCATGTTGCACCTC
Organism: Mesorhizobium sp. WSM4846; assembly: GCF_055811415.1. Classification (NCBI taxonomy): domain Bacteria; kingdom Pseudomonadati; phylum Pseudomonadota; class Alphaproteobacteria; order Hyphomicrobiales; family Phyllobacteriaceae; genus Mesorhizobium; species Mesorhizobium sp. WSM4846. The sequence continues at coordinate 222,175 of NZ_JBVVPZ010000004.1, read as the reverse complement.
TATGCCGCGCTCGCCGAGAAAGAGCGGCGAATGATCTCGGAACGAACCAAGGCCGCCCTCGCCTCGCGCAAGACCACTGGCATGAAACTCGGCAACCCGACCAGCACCGCTGAGGCCGCGGCGAAAGGCCGGAAGATGTCGATCGAAGAAGCCGACCGGTTTGCCCAGACCGTGCTACAATCCCCTAATTGGGTTCTGTATTCAGCAATTGCGTGAGCGACAACTAACGCAGCACAAGACTGGTTCGGCTCTCTGCTCGTAAGCTGATTGAGATAGATGTTCAGCGAACAAGGTTTCCTCCGCACCTCGATTTTTGCAACGGTTGCCGTCGCGGCCTTTGGAATTGTCTTCGGCCTGTTGTCGGGCTCGTTCTCGATCGCTTTTGACGGCGCCTATTCTCTTGGCGATGCGGGGATGACAATCCTGGCTCTTTGGGTATCCAGCCTCATTGTAAGATCGGCGAAGACCGATGCATTGTCGGGCAGGCTGCGCAATCGCTTCACGATGGGATTCTGGCATCTGGAGCCTATCGTGCTTGGCCTCAATGGCACCCTCCTTATTGCCGTTGCAAGCTACGCCCTTATCAACGGGGTAATCACCATTTTACACGGGGGCAACGAACTGCGCTTTGGCATCGCGATTGTCTATGCCGTTATCACCCTCGCGGTCTGTCTGGCAATGGCGTTAATAGGCACGCGGGTAAATAGGAGTCTGCAGTCGGATTTTATCGCATTGGATGTCAAGGCATGGATAATGTCCGCCGGCATAACGTCGGCCCTCTTGATCGCTTTCCTAATCGGTCAGGCGGTAGGCGGAACACCACTTGCCTGGATTTCGCCATACGTCGATCCTGTCGTTCTGGCGTTGGTTTGCGTAGTGATTATCCCGTTGCCCATCGGCGCCGTGCGCCAAGCTCTGTCCGAGATCTTGCTCATAACACCTGTCGATCTCAAAGCTCACGTTGACCGAATTGCCACCGAGACAGTACAGCGGGAAGGATTTCTGTCCCATAGAGCTTACGCCGCAAAAGTTGGACGGGCCACGCAAATAGAACTCTACTTTATCGTGCCGGCGAACCTACCTCCAAAGAGCGTCGAGGAGTGGGATCGCATCCGCGACCAGATAGGTACAGCAATTGGCGATGAAGGACACAATCGCTGGTTAACAATAGCCTTTACTGCGGACGTCGGCTGGGCCGAATAGCGATACCGTCATGAGGTATCCGTTCTCAATCCGCTAGCGCAATTTACGCAGACCCGCATCGCGCGACCGAGGTCGACCTTGCGGGAGACGCGTTCCAAGAAGAGTGTCTGATGACGAGGAGGTCACGCCGGCGAGGAGAAGATCAAAATGCTATCCTCATGGTGTCGCCTTGCGTTCCAGATGGATAATGACGCAGCCGCATCGTAAAATCCGTCCCATGGCACAGTGATGACGCACATCGCGGGCCACGACTTGTCCTTCGGGGTAGACAATGGGCGCTGGGCATCTGGGTGCATCGATGCGAGTGCTCGACCTATCGAGCGGATTTCCGAAGTGCTTTTCGGCCTTATAATGGCGCTTACCTTTACCGGCTCGATGAGCGTTGCAGGGGTGGGCCGACTGGAAGTGCGTACAATGCTGGTCGGCGCGATCGGCTGCAATCTGGCTTGGGCTCTCATCGATGCAATCATGTATCTCATGGGGTGTCTTGCCGATCGGGCAGCAGACCAGCGCACCATTGCCAAGGTGCACCAGGCTGCCACACCCGAAGAGGCACGGGCGGCAATAGCTGACAGGCTGCCTTTGCTGGTGGCGTCGGTATTGACGCCTGCCGATCTCGGCAGGGTGCATTCCACGCTGTCGAAGGTCACGAAGGCGAAAACGCGGGCAGGACTCAAGAGAGAGGACTGACTAGGCGCCGCGGCTGTTTTTGTTCTGGTGTTCGGCTCTACGATGCCCATCATTGTTCCGTTCTTGCTTGTGCAGGATGCCCGAACTGCGCTTCGGATCTCAAACTCAATCGCCATTGCGATAATGCTGATCGCTGGTTACGCGTTCGGACACCTGGTAGAATACCGGCCGTGGTGGACGGCCGGTTCCATGGTTTTGCTCGGTTGCCTGTTGGTTGCGCTGACCATCGCGTTAGGCGGTTGAGGGACCGCGGCTGGTCGGCTGCACACGTGCTGTTCTGTCGGACAGATCGCAGCGGGCGAACCCGACGCTCCAACCTGCGGCATCAACACCGTGCCATGGCCTGTTTCCTCGATTGCCGTAACTTTCGCCTCGTTCCTTGTCAGGTCCACCAATTCGTGCCAATCTTAGCGGCATGAGGGCGTAGATACCGGGCGACCCGCGCCCAAAGCTGCCTACATAGCGTTGAGGTCGTCAGCGCAGCGAACGCCTACGTTCTCTGGTTAACTTCAAATCTATAGCACCAAGACGCCAACGTCGTTAACATAGTTTATAGCCAACCGCCTGCTAGACCTCTATCAGGCTTGCAGATACGCATGGTTGCTGCTGTCGGCGTGTAGTCCACAACGATTGTGCCGATGAGGGTCAGATTCAGGATGCATGTACCCTTCACATCACTCTATTTCTGCGATAAGCTCGAAAATTAGCTCGAATCTCACCGAAAACTTGGGCCCAAGGGTGGGTTAAGCCATGCGTGAAGTTCAAGCATTCCCAATTGCGATCATCGACGAAGACTACGAGGGCAAGAGCGCTGCCGGTCGCGGGATGCAGCAACTGGCTGCCGCGATCGAGAAAGAGGGCTTCCGCGTAGTCGCGGGCCTCACCTACAAGGACGCCCGGCGGCTTGCCCAAATCTTCAACAATGAGTCCTGCTGGCTGATCTCTGTCGACGGCTCGGAGGATGCCGAGACCCGATGGCAGGTGCTAGAAGAGGTCTTGGCGGCCAAGCGCAGTCGTAACGATCGACTGCCGATATTCCTCTTCGGCGACGAACTCACCGCCGAGATGGTTCCGACCAGGGTCCTGAAGCACGCCAATGCCTTCATGCGGCTGTTCGAGGACTCGCCTGAGTTCATTGCGCGGGTCATCGTGCGCGCGGCGCAGCTCTACCTCGAGCGCCTTCCACCGCCGATGTTCAAGGCGCTCATGGAATACACTTTGCAGGCCAGCTACTCCTGGCACACGCCCGGTCACGGCGGTGGTGTGGCTTTCCGCAAGAGTCCGGTCGGTCTGCTCTTCTACGAGTTCTTCGGCGAAAACACCTTGCGGTCCGATATCTCCGTATCGGTCGGCAAGCTTGGATCGCTCCTGGACCACACCGGTCCCATCGCGGAAGGCGAGCGTAACGCTGCGCGAATCTTCGGAGCGGACGAGACATTGTTCGTCGTGGGCGGTACATCCACGGCCAACAAAATCGTCTGGCACGGAACCGTTAGCCGTGGCGATCTGGTTTTGTGCGACCGTAACTGTCACAAGTCGATACTGCACTCATTGATCATGACGGGTGCAACGCCGATCTATCTTGTGCCGTCCCGTAACGGCTTGGGCATCATTGGTCCGATATCCAGGGACCAGTTCACGCCACAGTCGATCAAGAAGAAGATCGCGGCGAGTGAGTTTGCCAAGGAGACCGACGGCAAGGTCCGCCTGATGGTGATGACCAACTCAACCTATGACGGTCTTTGCTACAATATCGATGCGGTAAAGCAGACCATCGGCAATTCTGTCGAGATACTTCATTTCGACGAGGCTTGGTACGCTTACGCCAATTTCCACGAATTCTACGATGGCTATCACGGCATCTCATCGGCCAGTCCTGCGCGTTCGGCTAACGCGATCACCTTCGCAACCCACTCGACACACAAGCTGCTGGCTGCCTGGTCGCAGGCGTCCATGATCCACGTACAGCATGCCGAGAAGAAGCGGCTGGACATGGCCCGCTTCAACGACGCGTTCATGATGCACACCTCGACCTCGCCGCAATACGGCATCATTGCTTCCTGCGATGTCGCCGCGGCGATGATGGAACAACCTGCAGGCCGGGCTCTCGTGCAGGAAACCATTGAGGAGGCGCTCAGCTTCCGCCGCGCAATGGCGGCCGTCAGAAAGCAGGTCCACGGTTCATGGTGGTTCGACGTCTGGCAGCCTGATGCCATCGCTGAGCTGCCTGCCGGGACAAGGTTCGAGTGGGTCCTGAAACCAGGTGATCCTTGGCACGGCTTCGAGGGTCTGGCTGACAATCATGTACTCGTGGACCCGATCAAGGTCACCATCCTCAGCCCGGGCCTGTCGGCGAATGGCTACATGCAGGAACATGGCATCCCTGCTGCCGTGGTCGTCAAGTTCTTGTCGGCGCGACGCATCGAGATCGAAAAGACAGGACTCTATTCTTTCCTGGTGCTGTTCTCGATGGGAATCACCAAGGGCAAGTGGAGCACGCTGGTGACGGAGCTGCTTAATTTCAAGGAACTATACGATGCCAATGCGCCTCTGAAGGGTGTGCTACCGGCGCTCGTCGACGCGCATCCGGGGGCTTATGGAAAAATGGGCCTCAAGGACCTGTGCGATCAGGTTCACAAGATCTATCGCGAAGACAATCTACCCAAGGCGCAGCGCGAGATGTACACGACGTTGCCCGAGATGGCGATGCGGCCCTGCGATGCCTATGAAAGCCTCGTGCGCGGCCGTGTGGAAAGCGTTGAGATCGACGCGCTGATGGGACGAACGCTTGGCGTAATGGTGGTGCCGTACCCGCCAGGCATACCTTTGATCATGCCTGGTGAACGTATCACCGAGGCAACCAAGTCGATCTACGACTATCTGCTCTACGCTCGGGACTTCGACAAGAAGTTTCCAGGCTTTGAAACCGACATTCACGGGCTGCGCTTCGAGCCTACTACGGAGGGAAGACGCTACCTGATTGACTGCATTGCGAAAGGGGTAGCCAAATGATCCCTCGTGACGTCAGATCCCCGACTGCCGCGATCCCATTCCACAAACTACTCAAGATCGTCGCGATCGTTGACGACAGCAATCCCCTGACGAAGAATTTGCTCGAGCAGATCGCAGCCGATGGCTTCGAGATCGAGATCGCTGACAATCCCAACCGCGACGTTTCCGAGGATGCCTCCGTCGGGGCCTACATTGCATCCATCGACGGCGATCGACTCGAAGCTGCGCGCAGCCTGGCGAGGGCGGTGAGGGCAATTGGGTTCCGTACGCCGCTGTGGGCGCTGGCCGATGCGCACCAGCTCGCTGACATGGCGGTACTCATCCAGACGGGCGAGGTTGACGGCTATATCTACCTCGGTCAGCAGACCCCGGCCTTCTACGCCAAGCAGGTGGTCGCCAGCCTGCTGATGTACGGAAAGACGCTGTTGCCCCCATTCTTCGGGGGGTTGATGGCTTATGACGGCGAGGCCAACATAGCCTTCGACTGCCCGGGACATCAGGGCGGTCAGTTCTACCAGAAGTCCCCGACCGGCCAGCTGTTCTTCAAGCATTTCGGCGAGAACATCTTTCGCAACGACTTGTGCAACGCCGATGTTGATCTCGGAGATCTCCTCATTCACGAGGGCCCGGCCGTAGAAGCACAGCGCTACGCCGCACGGGTATTCGGCGCCGACAAAACCTACTTCGTCCTCAATGGCACGAGCACCTCCAACAAGATCGTGGCAAACGCCGCTCTCAAGCACGACGATCTGGTTTTGTTCGATCGCAACAATCACAAATCGCTACACCAGGGCGCACTGGTCCAGGCCGGCGCGATCCCCATCTTCCTGCCGACCGCCCGCAATTCCTTCGGCATGATCGGCGCCGTCGACTGGAATGCTTGGGACGAAGACTATCTCCGCGAGCAAATCCGCACCAATCCTCTCGTAAAGGATCCTGACCGGCACAGGGCGGAACGCCCCTTCCGGCTCGCGTGCATTCAACTCGCAACCTACGATGGCACCGTCTACAATGTCCGCAAGGTCATGGAGAAAATCGGTCATCTCTGCGACTACATCCTCTGGGACGAAGCGTGGATCGGCTACAATGCCTTCCACCCCCTTTTCGAAGACCATAGCCCCATGCGCCTGGAGGACCTTGGGCCGCAGATGGCGGGTCTTTTCTCCACGCAATCCGTTCACAAGCAGGGCGCGGGCTTCTCGCAGGCATCGCAAATCCACAAGCGCGACCAGCATATCAGCGGCCAGCGCCGGTTCATCGAGCACAAGCGGTTCAACGAATCCTTCCTGATGAACGTGTCGACGTCGCCGTTCTATCCGCTGTTCGCCTCGCTGGAGGTAAACGCGAAGGTGCACGAAGGCAAGGCCGGCGAGATGCTTTGGGATCGTTGCATCGCGCTCGGGATCGACTGCCGCAAAAAGCTGCGCGAATTCTGCCGATTCTACGAGGATAACGGCGAGGGCGACGAAGAGAAATGGTTCTTCGACCCGTTCGTACCCGACAAGGTGACGATCCGCGGCTCCGCCATAACCCCGGACGTTGAGGCTGCTCCATGGGAGAGCCTTCCCACGGACGTGCTTAAGCGCGAGCAGCAATGCTGGAATTTCCATCCGGAGGCCACGTGGCACGGCTACTCAGGCTATGTGGACGGCTATGCGATGGTCGATCCCAACAAGCTGGCGCTGGTGACGCCTGGGATTGATCGGAGGACCGGCGACTATTTGAACTTCGGCGTGCCCGCGACGGTTGTGGCCAACTATCTGCGTGAACAGCGCGTCGTGCCGGAAAAGTGCGATCTCAACAGCATACTCTTTCTCATGACACCGGCGGAGGACGAGAGCAAGCTCAACACGCTGATTGCGAAATTGGTCAAGTTCAAGAACCTATGGGATCGCGATGCGCCGTTGCCGGAGGTCCTGCCGACCGTGTGCGCGGCGAACAGCCAACGCTATGCCGGCTATACGATCCGCAAGATCTGCAATGAGATGCACGACTTCTATCGTGCGGCCAACGTCAAGGGACTTCAACTGCAATGCTTCAGGGCGTCCAGCTTCCCTGAACTCGCGATGCCTTCCAAGAAGGCTTACGAGGCGCTCGTCGCGAACGATGTCGACTATATACCTCTGGCCAACATCAAAGACCGGATATCGGCCACGCTTGCGCTGATTTACCCGCCTGGCATCGGCGTCGTCGTGCCCGGCGAACGCTGGGACGAGAGAGCCCGTCCGATGCTCGACTACTTCCTTGCTTTCGAAGAATCGTTCAATCGGTTTCCTGGATTCAACTACGAGGTTCAGGGCGTTTTCCAGGAAAAGATCGACGGCCGTATTAAGTTTCACACTTACGTGGTCCGTGAATAACGGCCAGGGCGAGGAACTGGGGAGGACTGGCTATGCCTGAACAGCCGAAACGAATGAACTTGGTCCAGCTGACCTTCATCGTCGCTGTGAATATGATGGGGTCCGGCATCATTATGCTGCCGACGAACATGGCAAAGGTTGGTGCGATATCGCTGCTGTCCTGGATTGTGACAGCAGTGGGATCGATGGCGATCGCGTACGGGTTCGCGCAGGCGGGCCTGTTTAATCAGCGTCCTGGCGGCATGTCGGCCTATGCCGAAGATGCTTACGGGAAGCCAGGCTACTTTTTGGTGTTCCTGCTCTACTTCCTTTCGCTGGCCATTGGAAACGTGGCGATTGGCATCTCCGCCGTCGGCTACCTGGCCGGCTTCTTCCCGGTGCTTTCGTCGACCCCGATAGCAACCTGCATCGGACTTATCGCACTGCTTTGGTTGACTACCGTTGCGAACTTCGGCGGCCCGAGCGTCACAGGAAGGATTGGCGCGATTACGGTCTGGGGCGTGATCATTCCAGTTGCCGGAATATCGATCATAGGCTGGTTCTGGTTCAGCTCAGAGACCTTCGCGCAGGCATGGAATCCGAACGGGCTTTCGCTCGCGGAAGGCATGGGATCGAGCATTGCCCTGACGCTATGGGCCTTTCTGGGCATGGAATCGGCCGCGCAGAATTCGGCTGCGGTGGAGAACCCGAAGCGCGACGTCCCGCTGGCATGCCTGTTCGGGACCTTGGGCGCGGCGGTGATCTATATTCTATCCACGACCGTGATCCAGGGCATCGTGCCAAACGCCGACCTAGCCCAGTCAACCGGCCCGTTCGCGCTGGCATATGCGCGGATGTTCAATCCGTTTATCGGAAACATTGTCATGGCGCTCGCAATTCTTGCCTGCCTCGGCTCGCTGCTCGGCTGGCAGTTCACGATCGCCCAGACCGGAAAGTCGGCTGCCGACGAACGCATGTTCCCCGCATTCTTTTCCCGAGTAAACAGCATGGGTGCGCCGGTCACAGGAATGATCGTTCTCGGCGTCGTGCAATCGCTGCTGGCACTGATGACGATCTCGCCTACGCTGAGCGAGCAGTTCTCGGCTCTAGTGAATCTCGCGGTCGTGACGAACGTCATTCCTTACATCATCGCTCTGTCTGCGCTCATAATGATGATGAAGACCGCGAACATTGCCGGGACAAAGTACCGGGCAAATGTCGCTGTTGCTTTAGTGGCCATGCTTTACAGCACCTATGCTCTCTACGCATCAGGGCACGAGGCTGTCATGGGCGGCATGCTGGTGACGGCGCTTACCTTTATCATTTGGGGCTTTATCGCGCCTCGCTTCGCGACCAGGCAGCGCGAGGCGGTCGAACCAACCACGGCCCCTTGACTGCCGGGGAGCAAGGCCCTCGAGAGGAGACTAAACATGCAATGCGCCCAACAGTTTTCATTGCGGCATCATAGCCACCGGCAGACCTTGCTAGTCCTGGCAGTCGCGTTTGCGTTGGGGCTTTTGTATACGGTTCCATCCCCGGCCGCCACGCTGGACCGCATCCGCGAGGCGCACAAGCTCTTGCTCGGCTACCGGCCGGACGTGCGGCCGTTCTCGTTCGCGGAGCAATCGGGTGGTCCCGCCGGCTATTCGGTTTCGTTGTGCCAAAAGATTGCCGAAGAGATCAGAGCCGAGCTCAATCTTTCTGACCTGGAGATCGAATGGGTGCCTGTGACTGTCGGGGAGGGTTTCGATCCAGTCGTGCAGGGCAAGGTCGATCTGCTGTGCGGACCGGACGCGGTCACCCTTGAGAGACGAAAGACTGTCTCGTTCTCGATTCCGATCTATCCGTCCGGAGTAGCCGCGATGCTCAGGGCGGATGCTCCCCCGGCTCTGAGGGATGTGCTGGAGGGCCGCCCTCCGGCGGGACCGATCTGGCGCGCCTCGCCGGCTCATATTCTCGAGGAGCAGACCTTTTCCGTCGTGGCCGGCACGAGCGCGGAAACCTGGCTCTCAGAGCGCCTCAAACACTTTCAGATTCCCGCGGAGGTCGTTCCAGTCGAGAGCTTCGAAGCCGGCGTGCGTGGCCTTCTGGAAGGCGCCACGGATGTCTTCTTCGGGCCCCGGCCGATCCTGGTGGAGACCACAGCGGAAATTGAAGAGAAGGACAGCTTGATGATTTTGCAGAGGTTCTTCACCCATGAGCCCGTCGCGCTCACGCTGGCAAGGAACGATGACGATTTTCGGCTGTCTGTCGATCGTTCGCTCAGCCGGCACTTCAGGTCCAGTGAGTTCCAAGACACTTACGCGAAATGGTTCGGCGCGCCGGACGAGGCGGTCCTGACTTTCTTCCTTCAAAGCGCATTGCCGGATTGATGGCGCTCGGAGACATGATCTGGTGCAATAATAACACAAGGATACGCGAATGCGGTGATGCGGTATGGCTGCCGTGTTTACACCATCGTGCAGGGGCGTATTCTGGAATGGGGTGGCTAGAAAACACGATTACAGGGGAACGACATGGCCGCATTTGTTCGTAACATTTCCCGTACTGTCTATGCCACAATATTCTCACGATCAATGGTTGCAATTCCTTTCATACTGCTGTCAGCAAACACGCAGGCAGTTGAGCAGGAAATCGCGCCCACAGCTCCCCCTCCGCCGCCTCTCGCGGCCACTCCGGGGGTCCCCTTCGACGTTGCGTTTGGCATCGCCTTGACGACCGACTATGTTTCGCGCGGTATAACCAACTCCAACAGCGAACCTGCAATCCAAGGCTATGTCGAGCCTAGTATCGAACTACCGACGATAGGCACGGCATATGTGAATGTGTGGTCGTCGAACGTCGACTATGGCGAAGGTTTTGAAGGAGCAGAGATCGATGTCGCCGCGGGTATCAGGCCGGAATTCGGTCCGCTGTCGCTCGATCTTGGTTACGTTCACTACTTCTATACACCGGAGCATGTTAGCCCCGATTATGGGGAAATTTTCGCTAAGGCCGACTACAACGTCGAAGACATGTTCACTATTGGCGGCCGCGTATTTTTTGCTCCCGACTTCAACCAGAGTGGAAATACAGCTACCTGGGTTGCCGGCGGCGTGAGGGTACCTTTGCCGCATGACTTCTCGGCGTATGCTGGCATCGGCTACCAGTTCATCGATGATCCCGACGCATTCGAGCAACTCGCATGGATGGCCGGCATCTCGTACAGCTGGAAATCGCTGACCCTCGATGTTCGTTACTGGGGCACCGATCTTTCCGACGAGGGCTGCACGGCTCGCAGTGGCTTCTCCGATGGTTGCGATGACAGGGTGGTGGCGACCATTTCCTTCGATACGAGCTGGTCGGCGGTGAGGGACTGGTTATCTGACAAGTAGCCTGTCTGCTTTGACAGAGGCCTAGCAAGTCGCAGTTTTGGCGGGATCTGGGTAAGCGGAATCGACAACACGTCGAAACAGTCAACGCGGTTGGATGAGCGGAACTTCGAGGTTCCAGGCAGGCCCGAGCGAAGGGCGATCATCGTACTTCAAGGTCTTTGAACCGGCACTGTGACCACTGCTAGCAGGGATTGAGCGCTTCCTTGACAACGCAAGCACCGGACCCGACCAAAAGTGCACCTGCCGCAGGGCCTGCAGTTGCTGTGGCGGAGCACGGTCTCACGACCGGAAAAAGCCTTGGTATGGCGGCGTGTACGGCTATCGTGGTCGGCAACATGGTCGGGTCGGGCTTCTATCTGTCGCCCGCGGCCCTCGCTCCCTATGGCAATCTCGCCATTGTCATCTGGATCGTGATGGGTGCAGGAGCGATCTGCCTCGGCCTGACCTTCGCGAAACTGGCGCGATTGGCGCCCGCAACCGGCGGACCCTACGCTTACACCCGCTTGGCTTACGGTGACTTCCCTGGCTTTCTGGTTGCTTGGGGTTATTGGATATCGATCTGGGCGTCACTGCCAGTAATCGCCATTGCCTTTGCCGGTTCGGTCGTCGACCTGTTCCCGATTCTGCGGGGGAGGACGATGATCGTTGTCTTTACCCTCGGTGCGATCTGGGTTGTGGTCCTGATCAATCTGCGAGGTGTCAAAGCTGCCGGCCTCGTGTCTCAGCTAATGACTTACGCCAAGCTGGTGCCGTTCGGTGCAGTAGCTGTTATTGGTCTGCTCTACATAGACACGTCGCATTTCAGCGAGTTCAATCCGAGCGGCCAGCCGTTGCTGCAAGCCACTGCCGCGCTGGCGCCGCTGACCATGTTCGCCTTCCTTGGGCTTGAATCTGCGACCGTCCCCGCTGGCGACGTTCGCAATCCCGAGCGCACGATTCCTCGTTCGACGGTGCTGGGAATTGTGATCGCGGCGACCCTCTACGTGTTCGGAACGATTGTGGTGATGGGCGTGTTGCCGCGGCACGAACTCGTCCATTCGATCTCGCCGTTCTCCGATGCAGCCCGAGCGATGTGGGGGCCTGCAGGCGAGATTTCGATCTCCATCGCCGTGATCCTGTCATCTATCGGCGCCCTTAATGGCTGGACCTTGCTGATGGGGCAGGTGCCGATGGCGGCAGCGCGCGATGGGCTATTCCCACCCTTGTTCGGCAACCTTTCGCAGCAAAACGTGCCGGCGATCGGAATCGTGGTCTCGGCCGTGTTGGCGACGCTGCTCATTCTCGTTCAGGCCATAGGCGCGGAGGGCTTCTCGGCGTTCTACAATCTGGTCGTCGGCTTGAGCACGATGGCTGCAGTCATCCCTTACGCGTTCTGCGCACTAGCCGGCAGCCTGGTTTCAGCTCGCGTCAGCGGCGGCGTGCATGTTCCCCGTGTGACGATCGTCGAGATCGTAGCCTTCCTATTCGCCATCTTCACGCTCTACGGCTGCGGGGCAGAGCCCGTTCTTTACGGACTGGTGCTCTTGCTGTTGGGCATTCCTGTGTTTGTCTGGCAACGACGGCGCACAGGCGCGATTGCCATGTAGGAACAGATTGTAGAACTATGAGCTTGCGAGACATCTTTTCTTCAACGGCGAACGCGCTGGTGTTTTCGAACGTTCTGGCCTCGATCCTCGTCGCGATGAATTTTGCACAAGGGCTGGTGGGCGCGTTCAACACCATCATCCTGCTTGCGGTGATGTCGAGCCTCCTGCCCTACGCGCTCTGCTCGCTCGCCGAGCTTATGATCCTGATTCGGACTGGCCGGACAGTGGCTGGCGCCGGCGTCACCAAGGTCGCGATACTGGGCGGCGTTGGCTTCACCTATTCGCTCTGGGCGATCTACGGCGGGGGGGGGCCCAAACAGTCTTTCTCGGTTCCTGCTCATTCTCGTGGGAATTCCCATTCACGTCCTGATCAAATGGCGCAATGCCCGCGCCGGAGCCCACGGGGCCGCCGGTCTCAAGTAAGGGAGGTTCGACTATGCAACTCGGTGTTCATTCGGAAATCGGCAAGCTCCGCAAAGTGATGGTGTCGCGCCCGTCGCTGGCGCACGAAAGGCTGACGCCGGGTAACTGCCACGATCTCTTGTTCGACGACGTGATCTGGGTGCAGAAGGCACGATCCGATCATGCCGACTTCGTACTCAAAATGAAGGACCGCGGCATCGAGGTTTACGACATCCAGGACCTGCTGACGGAAGTCTTCGACACGGTGCCGGAGGGTCGTAAGTTCGTTCTGGACCGGAGAATAACGGACAATCAGGTCGGTCCCACGCTCTCGCGAATCCTGCGACCATGGCTCGACGAACTGGACGGTCATGCCCTCGCGCGGCACCTGCTCGGCGGCATTGTGCGCGATGACCTACCGGCCGACATGGTGACGCCCATCATGCAAGAGGTGCTGTCAGCGAGCGAGTTTATGGTCCGGCCTGTCCCGAACGCGCTGTTCCAGCGCGACCCGTCCTGCTGGATCTATGGCGGAGTGACCTGCAATCCGATGTTCTGGCCGGCGCGCCAGCCCGAGACGCTTTATCAGCGGGCCGTCTACAAGTTCCATCCCCTTTTCACGAAGAACGAATTCGAGATCTGGTGGGGCGACAGCGACGAGGACTGGGGCAATACCAGCATGGAGGGCGGCGACGTCATGCCGATCGGCAAGGGGGTGGTGCTGATCGGCATGGGCGAGCGCACCACACGGCAGGCGGTGAACCAGGTCGCCAACCGGCTGTTCGCCAAGCAAGCCGCCGAACGCGTTATCGCCTGCGTCATGCCGAAATCGCGGGCGGCGATGCATCTCGACACGGTGTTCACCTGCCTCGATCACGACAAGGTAACCGCCTTCCGCGAGGTAGTCGATGAGATCAACTGCTTCTCGCTGCGTCCAGGCGGCGATGCCGGTCTCGAGATCCATAAGGAGAACAAGCACCTGTTCGATATCTATAAGGAGGCGCTCGGGCTCGACGACCTGCACGTCATCGGCACCGGAGGCAACGCGTTCGAGCAGGAGCGGGAGCAATGGGACGACGGCAACAACGTCGTCGCGCTCGAGCCCGGGGTCATCATCGGCTACGACCGCAACACCCACACCAACACGCTGCTGCGCCGCGCAGGCGTCGAGGTCATCACCATCGGAAGCCAGGAACTCGGCCGCGGCCGCGGCGGTGGGCACTGCATGACCTGCCCGATCCTGCGCGACCCTGCCTACTGAGCCTTCGCCAACCAATTTCAGGGAGAAACATCATGGCATTCAATCTCAAGGGCCGCAGCTACCTCAAGATTGCGGATTTCACCCAGCGCGAGATGCTCTACCTGCTCGACCTTTCGCGTGATCTCAAGCGTGCGAAGTACGCCCGTTCCGAGCAGCAGGCGCTGAAGGACAAGAACATCTGCCTGATTTTCGAGAAAACCTCGACGCGCACCCGCTGCGCGTTCGAAGTCGCCGCCCACGACCAGGGCGCCCACATCACCTATCTCGATCCGGGCGGCAGCCAGATCGGCCACAAAGAATCCATGAAGGACACCGCCCGCGTCCTCGGGCGCATGTTCGATGCCATCGAGTACCGCGGCTCCGGTCAGGGATTGGTCGAGGAGCTTGCCCAACACGCCGGCGTGCCGGTCTATAACGGCCTGACCGACGACTGGCACCCCACCCAGATGCTCGCCGATATGCTGACCATGGTCGAGCATGCCGACAAGCCGCGTACCCAGATCTCGTATGCTTTCCTAGGCGACGCACGCAACAATATGGGCAATTCGCTGCTGATGTTGGGCGCGATCATGGGCTGCGACGTGCGCATGGTGGCTCCGAAGGAGAACCAACCGCATGAGGATGTGCGCGAGATGGCGGCCAAGCGCGCCGCCGAGACCGGCGCACGCATCACCATCACCGACGACGTGGCGAAAGGCGTTAAGGGGGTCGACTTTGTGCACACCGACGTCTGGGTGTCGATGGGAGAGGCAAAGGAAGTCTGGAAGAGTCGGATCGAGCTGCTGACGCCCTACCAGGTCAACATGAAGGTGATGAAGGCGACCGGCAACGCGAACGCGAAGTTCATGCACTGCCTGCCGGCCTTCCACAACACCGACACCAAGGTCGGCAAAGAAATGGCCGAGAAGTTCGGTATCACCGAAATGGAGGTAACTGAGGAAGTATTCGAGAGCCCGATGAACATCGCCTTCGAGCAGGCGGAAAACCGCATGCATACGATCAAGGCGATCCTTGTCGCCACGCTGGGGGCCTGAGCCATGGGACGCGTGGTGGTAGCACTCGGCGGCAACGCGCTTTTGAAACGCGGCGAGGACATGACCGCCACGAATCAACGCAAGAATGCCAAGGTCGCAGCCGAAGCCTTGGCGCCGCTATGCCTGGTGCACGAGACCGTCATCACTCACGGAAACGGCCCGCAGGTCGGACTGTTAGCCCTCCAGGAGATCGCTTACGAGGGCGAAGACTCTCCGTTGGATGTGCTCGGGGCAGAGACCGAGGGCATGATCGGCTACATGGTCGAACAGGAACTCGGCAACATCCTGCCGTTCGAAAAGCCGATCGCTACGATTCTGACCATGGTCGAGGTCAACCCCGATGATCCTGCGTTCAAGGACCCGACCAAGTTCATTGGAAAGGTTTACACCGAAGAGGAGGCGAAATCGGAGGCGGCGGCGAAAGGTTGGCAAGTCAAGCCCGACGGCAAGTATTGGCGCCGGGTCGTGGCCTCTCCGCTGCCACAGCGCATTTTCCAGCTCCGCCCGATCAAGTGGCTGCTTGAAAAGGACGCGGTGGTGATCGCCGCCGGCGGGGGCGGCATCCCGACGATGTATGAACCGGGCAAGGAGAGGCATCTGATCGGCGTCGAATGCGTGATCGACAAGGATCGTGCCTCGGCCCTGCTCGCTAAGGAAATCGGGGCGGATTTTTTCGTCGTCGCGACCGACACGGATGCTGTTTATCTCGATTGGGGCAAGCCTGGACAGCGCGCGATTCGCTCGGCTACGCCCGACGCGCTCGACGCCTACACCTTTCCTGCGGGCTCGATGGGGCCGAAAGTCGAGGCGGCGCAGGACTTCGCCCGGGTAACCGGTGGACGCGCCATCATCTGTGCCCTGCCGGATGTGCCCGCCGCGGTGCGAGGTGAAAAAGGTACTACCATCTCCGTCGATGCTGGAGACATTGTCTTCGGCTGAAGCGGGCAGTGCCGCCGCCACGGGGTACATCGGCGGCCCGACCATGTACGTTCGCAGACCGAAAAGTTCTTGCGCTTGCACTGGTCACATTCCCCGCAAATGATGGTGAAGGGAACGACGATGCGGTCTCCCTTCCTAAGCGCGCCGTTTACCCCGGATTCAACTTCCACCACCTCACCCATCATTTCGTGGCCCATAATGTCGCCTGGCAGAATTGCCGGAATGAGGTTGTGATAGAGATGCAGGTCCGAGCCGCAGATCGCGCAGCTCGTCACCTTGACGATGACGTCGCGCGGGTCCTCGATTTCGGGATCGGTAACCTCATCGCAACGTATGTCTTCTTTTCCATGCCAAACCAGCGCTCGCATGCTTAATCTCCGTAGGCCCGGTTCGCGGCGTCATGAGAGCGAGCTCGGCCGCTTTCCTTCAGGCTGCGAATTGGCTTTCCGGGGTCCAACCGCGAGGCAGCATCCATGTATCGGGTTGGATGCAGGGACACTGCCGGCTTCACTCGAACTCGCGCGCTATGCCGCTTGGCCCCTACTGGCCGGCGTGGCTGTCGCACTGGTAACCGCTATCCTGATGCGTGAAACCTACCCCGTGCAAGCGCCCGCCCCAGTACCGAACCATGTTTGACCGTGTAGTGGCCTTGCTTCGGATGATCGTGGGCTTCGCATTGCTGTGCGGGTTGGTTTTCTCTCCGACGCCTGCCGCAGCACAGAAACATCAACCGATTCGGGTGGCATCGGGGGTGCAGTATCAGTTCCTGGAGAGCTGGGATGTCGACCGGCTGAACAAAATCCTTCAAACGGACGCGCCTGGATGAAAGCGTACGCCAGGGAGGTGAGCGACAAATTTTGCAACGGTTCGACTGACTGAACGTCCGCTTCCGAGGTGAATTGGGCGGCGGGAAGGTCCGGTCAGGGTCAATTTACGTCGTAGAACGCTTGTGATGGCTTCTCATCCCCGTCGCCTAGTCCGGAGTGCGTCTGATACAGGAAACCGGCTGGTGCGCCATGCTACGCTCGCCGTAACCGGAAGAATTGCATAATCAACCACTAGAAGTTGATTCTCATTCGCCTGTGAGCAAACTGCAAACGGTGGTTTGCAGTTTGAACACCCCGGAAACAGCAGCATGACGAGCGCGGTCGCCTACTATCGGGTCTCGACACAGCGGCAAGGACGTTCAGGCTTGGGCATCGAGGCCCAGCGTGCCGCGGTCGCCCGCTTTGCCGAGGCCGAGGGAATGATCATCCTCCAGGAGTTCACCGAGATCGAAACCGGAAAGGGCGCGGATGCTCTTGATCGACGGCCGCAATTGAATGCCGCCCTCGCCCTTGCCCGCCAGGCCAGGTGCCCGGTCGTCGTGGCCAAGCTCGACCGCCTGTCGCGAGATGTCGCCTTCATAGCCGGCCTGATGGTCCAGCGCGTTCCTTTCATCGTCGCCGAACTAGGCGCCGATGCCGATCCGTTCATGTTGCACCTTTACGCCGCTTTGGCAGAGAAGGAGCGCCGGCTGATTTCGGAGCGCACCAAAGCCGCCCTCGCCTCTCGCAAGACCACTGGAATGAAGCTCGGCAATCCGACCAACACAGCGGAAGCTGCAGCGAGAGGTCGGAAGATCTCGATCCGGGAAGCTGACAGATTTGCCCAGACCGTGCTGCCGATCATCGCCTCCATCCAGCAGTCCGGCACCACCGGCCTGCGTGGCCTGGCCATCGCCCTGAACAATCGAGGCGTTCGAACAGCCCGCAACGGCCGATGGCAAGTTTCAAACGTGCGCAACATTTTGGCGCGGCAAGCTTCTGCAAACTTGCTTTTATAGGCGGGAATTTGCCAAGGGGGCGCCAGGACACCTGCTAGGGGAGCCGTGTCATCGAGCCAATGGACAGGTTTGCGGCGACTTCCGATATGCCTCTTCGCAACGCGGCGAACAAAACCATGGCCCTTCCGGGGCAGCCCGTCGATAGGATGCATAAGGAGCATGCATCTTGCACACCGGATCGATCCAGGCCGGGTCAGGCGAGGGGGCAAGTTCGATCTCATAAATGGGAACTTCGCCAGCTACCGATCGAAGGGCTACCTTTCCGAGATCTCGCACCAGGATGCCTTTGGCGGCAGCCGCATCGGCAATGGATTGAGTCGCAAGCAATTGACCGGGGGACGCAAGCGAAGCAATGCGTGCCGCTATGTTGACGGTCGATCCAAACAGATCACCCGCCCGGCGAATGACCGGCCCAGGTTCAGCGCGGCCCGCGTCAGCGGCAGGCGCGGTTCTTTTCGGCATGCCTGCAACAGCGCTCCAAGCGCCTGGATCGCTAACTCCGGCTCCGGAAACGAGGAGCATCGCTTCATCCCCGATCCATTTGATCGGAGGCTCGTAGCCAGCAAGCGCCTCGCGGACCATGCTCTCGAAAATCTCGAGCACATCGATTGCCGCTGCATCTCCATAAATGTCCGCGATGGCGCTAAAGCCCGCAAGATCGATGAATGCCACCGTAGCCGAAGCGCCGACGGAACTCTGCGTCTGGCTCAAATCCCTTTCCATGCGAAGTTATTTAACGCCGGTCGCACGGTCTCGCGAATCTCAGACGCCCAGCGGCGAGCGAGGAGGCGTCCATCTCGGCCTCAGCGTGCGCAAAGCTTGTAGCATCGCTCCAACAACCTCCGGGAACGTGCTGGCCATATCGCGGCAGAACGAAGCGTTCATTTTTGCAGAAAACCCCTTGACCTTCCAGTAACTGGAACCGCGGCGTTCGAACAGCGCGCAATGGCCGATGGCAGGTGTCAAACGTGCGCAACATTTTGGGGCGGCAAGCTTCTGCGAACCAAAGGTTCGTCCCATGCGCCGTGGCGGCCGACTCTACCGGTAAATATCTGGGTCTTGGCCTTCTACACTTCGTCTGCGGGGTGATCGGATCACTGCGGCTGTTAGAGTTGCGTCCGGGAAACGACAACAATCACCGTTGAAAGACAAGCAGTGCGACGGCGAGGCATGGGGAACCAGAACAACCGCGATCTGCAAAAGCGGCCATTTCGCTGAGCAGTTGCCTTCATGCCGGCGAAACGCATGCGCCTGGTGTTCAGTGCGAACAATAGCCCGCGCCCCACGAGGAAAGGACGCGGGCCGATCGGTGCATCTCCGATCTGCAGCCCATCGTTGGGAGGGAACAAGATTGCTGCACTTCCCGAACATTCATCTCAAGCATGTGTTCCAGAGAAAGCGAAATATGCCTGGAAAGTTTGCGCCATTGATCGCAACAAAACCCTCCCGCCGGCGTTCCGGTTCAATCCAAGTGCAAAAGGCTCACCATGGGCGAGGAAGAAAAGTCCGACCGCGACCGAATGACGGATTTCCAGGCGCAGTTCCTCGCCAAGGAAGCCGGAATAACTGAAGCTCAAGCGCGCGAGCTGATCGAGTTGATCGGCACCGATCGGGCATCACTACTTCGGGAAGCTCGGCTACTGAAAAGCCGGCTGAAGCCGCCGGACTCTTAGGAGCATTCAAAATGCTATCCATATGGGACAATTTTGAATAGAAGCGGCTCGATTGAATGAGGGTCGCGCGCGAGCAGATATCGATGATCTTCGCCAGACGATAAACGATACCCGCCGCCTAATACTGGCACCCGTAAGCTGTTGGATCGGCATTGCCGCAGACGATACGCTGAGCAGTAATCAAGCGCCTAAAATCCCGCACCCCAAATCGCACAGCATTCCACGCTCGACCTTTGCACATCGGCCGTCGATTCACGCGGCCTGCGGAGAGGACCGCGGCTGATTGTAGGGCGCAGGTGCAGCGTGCCATCTACGACTTCTTGGTCTTCGAATTCCTCTTCGGTTTCGGTGCCGATGCAGCAGGGAGAGCAGTCTCGGCTTTAAGTCGTTGCTCCCGCAGCCGAGCCGTCTTTGCGTCTCGTGCGACGCGCTCAATGTCTGTTAATGCCCGCGCAGCATCCGACGTGCGCTCCTGTCGGTCGTATTTTTCTTTATCGGTTAAGCCTTGCCTTTCCCGCATTGTTGTACCTCGATCTTGTACGGCGCTTTTGTTGGCGCCCGAACGATTGTCGCCAGATCGTGTTCCCCCCAGACAACAAAAAGCCCGCCACACCTTTCGGCACGGCGGGCTATCAGTCGTTTGCACAGGGCGGGCGGGGATCGTAAGAAAATCCTACGCGCGCCGGCTGCGCTGCGTCCACCAACCGGCAGTTGGAATGTTTCAACAGCTTGCCGTCATCCCGCATCCTTGCCGGCCGCAACCTGACGGTACCGGAACTGATTCCGGATGTGCTCGTTGAAATAGCGGCCTTTCGCAAAGGCGGCTTTGAACGCGGCGAAGGTCTCCGGCGGCACTTCCTCAAATTCGTATCGTTTGCCGCTGGCGACGAACCACACCGAGAGGATTCTGCTGTCGGGATCGTAGGCCATTTTTCGTATCGAGGTCGATGGCATGATATGGCTCGATCAAAAGTCTTCAACGATCGCAGAGCCTGTCACGTTCCTTCGCGGTATTGCTCCCGAGCAGCGCACGAGGATTTTCTCCGGCCACCTAACGCATCGCGGCATCGCAAGCGCGGCAGCGGGCACGGTCTTCCGGGTCTCTCTTTTCTACACCGGCAGCGAACTTCAACCTTCCAATCGCTTCGACCGCTTGGGCTAGGCGCTGTTGAATAGCCAATTCGACCCTCATACATAGGCGATCACACCTATCCGAGTTCAGCAGGAAGCGCAGCGATGCTGATGATCGCGAGTTTGGCCCTGGTGGATCGGCCTTTTGCAGCCGGAGCGGGAATGTTCTTGTTCGCCCCACGTTTCGGCGCGAAGATCTGGTACAGGCGTTGATCACGAACCGCCAGTTCTTTGCCCGAGACGCCTGCGTTGTCGCTCGCGATATGATTGGCGCCACGCTTCTTGTGCACGGCGTGGGCGGGATCGTCGTCGAAACGGAAGCCTATCGCGCCGATGACCCAGCCTCACACAGTTTTGGCGGTCGGACTTCGCGAAACAGCGCGATCTTCGGCGCCCCAGGAAGCGCATACGTCTATCGCTCCTATGGTCTGCATTGGTGCCTGAATGCCGTCTGTCTTGCCGGAAGTGCTGTCCTTGTGCGCGCAATCGAACCGCAATCAAAGCTCGACCTGATGCGGGCCAAACGCGGCGTTGATGACCTTCGATTTCTTTGTTCGGGCCCGGGTCGCGTTTGCCAAGCGCTCGCTGTCGATGCATCTTATGACGGGCTGCCACTGGACCAGCTTCCGTTCCAGTTCAAGCAGCCGCCAGAAGCCAGAGCCAGCTCCATCTTGGCGGGACGCCGGATCGGCATCTCCAAGGCTGTCGATGTCGTGTGGCGGTTCGGACTGGCAGGCTCGTTGTACTTGAGGCGCAAGTTTTAAGTTGCGTCTGCACGAGTAATTGCCTGGTGACGAGTTCGGGTAATCAGCAAAGTGCAGGGTCCCTACGCGACGCTAGTTTGGCCCGCGATTTCGTCTAGCTTCAATCAGGAGGCGATGGAGCCTAGCTTTCAAGTGATGGTCGGTTGCATGCTGGAGCGGCTGGATGCCAAGAGGCACCAGCTCCCGACCGCCCACGCCCAGAATCCCCGCCGGCCGGCGCCAAAGTTAAAACATAATCAGCCGACCACCACGATTGGCTGAGATGGTAGAAAGCTGGTTATTCTCATTGGTCGCTCGAACAAGCCACTGAGGTCCTGGGCAGGGCAGTATCGCTATCACATGAACTCGTCGCATGGGGTGGCGCAGTGTTTCTGCAGACGGCGGATGTTTGTTTGCGGGCGCAGGTCTGCACCTGCATCCTTTGGCGCTTTCATACGTTTGCCCGCGAAGAAGATGCTCCGGGCCGGCAGCCATGTCGAAAAAAACAACCGACGACGCTTACGAAGATCAAGTGCAGCTTGAGCGGCGGGCCAGACGGCAGGGCCGCGGACGCAATGCCGAATGGCCCTCAGAGATCCCCAGCCGTGGCTGGAAAGACGTGCTGTGGCGGGTCTTTGCTGAAGTAAACGAGGACCGTGTTATGCTGATCGCGGCCGGGGCCGCATTCTATCTGCTCCTTGCCCTCTTTCCCGCGCTTGCCGCGTTCGTGTCCATCTACGGTTTTGTCGCCGACCCTCAGACCATCGCTGAGCACATTGCGTTCCTTGGGGGCGTACTGCCTTCGGGCGGTCTGGATATTATCAGATCTCAGCTTGCGTCCTTGGCCGCTCAGAAGACTGGCGCGCTCAGCTTCGGCTTCATGTTCGGCCTTGCCGTCGCACTGTGGAGCGCCAGTAACGGCATCAAGACGCTATTCGAAGCCATGAACATCGCCTACGAGGAGAGTGAAAAGCGCGGCTTTATCCATCTGAATCTTCTGGCCTTGGGCTTCACACTTGGCGCCATCCTCATCGGTATCGGCTTTATCGTCTCGGTGGGGATCGTGCCGGCCATGCTTGCGCTGCTGAACCTCGGCGGTTGGACCGAAGCCCTTGTGCGGATCTTTCGGTGGCCGATGATGCTGATCCTGGTCGGCCTCGGGATCACGCTGATCTACCGCTACGGCCCCAGCCGCGAAAGGGCAAAGTGGCAATGGGCGACATGGGGCGCCTTCCTCGCGGCTGGGGTGTGGATCGCGGTCTCGATAGGGTTTTCCTATTACCTTGAAAACTTCGCCGACTACAACGCGACGTATGGAGCCCTGGGGGCAGTCATCGGCTTGATGATGTGGACCTGGATCTCCGTGATTGTCCTGATTGTGGGGGCGGAGCTGAATGCCGAGATGGAGCATCAGACCGCCAAGGACACCACCACAGGTGCGCAGCAGCCGATGGGCGCGCGAGGTGCCACGGTCGCCGACACGCTGGGCGGATCGGCCGATGCCGCCGACCAGCAGTCGCGTTCGGGCGAGCACAACACTTAGCGCGCAGATCCTTGGAATCTCCGCGCAACTTCGCTTGGCGCAAATGACGGTGTTAGATGCCGTCATCTTTCGAACTGGCCTATGGAGGATGTGGGTTATCCTCCCCACTACGGACGACAAAGCAGGGTTCAGATGCCGCTCCCTCGGTAGCGAACTCCCAGATCATGCAAGTGCCGGTTCGCGGAGCGATTTATGCCGTGAAGAATATGATTGCGAAAGGAGTAGGCTGTGGGAACGCTAATGCGCGATGCGTCGGTTGAATTGCCGACGACGGTGGCGCTCGTCGCTACCGCGACTTTCGCCGAAGCCGCCGATTATAGGGGCTAGTCGGTTTTCCCCAGCAACCGCTCATATTCCCGCTCCGGCTCGCTGTAGGTGCCATCGGCCAACTGGAACAGACCATCACGATCCCTGATGACGATCTCACCCCGCGTGGCTCTGATTAGGCCCCTGCCCTCAAGCTCCTGGATTGCAACCGTGACACCCGGGCGCCGCACACCGAGCATGACGGATATGAATTCGTGGGTGATTGCAAGCCGGTCGGTGCGGACGCGATCGTGGCACATCAGAAGCCAGCGAGCCAAACGTTCGTCCAACTTCGACCGTGCGTTTACCAGGGCGGTGTAGCTGGTCTGAATATAGAGGGTCTGGACATAGAGAAGCAGAACAGCCTTCAGCGTAGTGCTCTCAGACAGAGCAGACGACAGTGCCGGGGCTGGAACTCGCAAGCCGCTTCCCGCCAGTTGCATATAGGTGTCATGTGCGGCGCGATCGCCGCCTAGGGCCACTAAGGCTCCGGTCATGCCTTCCATGCCGATCAGGCCGACCTCGGTATCCCGGCCCTTAGGTAGTTTGGCGACTACCGACGCGATGCCGTCTTCCAGGAAATACACGTGTTCGATAACGGACTTCGTCGACTCAAGCTGGGTCCGCATCGGCAGCGCTACCCGTTCCAGGTTGGGTTCGATCGATGCCAGATCGCCAGGGGAAAGTCGCCGCAATAAAGCATTTTGATAGGGAATATTGGGCTGGTTAAACATAACTCCACCCTCGGTAGGGCAAGAGCTTTCTGATCTCCCAGCCGTTCGCGCCCGTGACAACGTGCGAACGATAAGACTACATATGGGGGTGCTAAAGTCCCGAAGCCAATCACTTTAAGCACTAAGGGCGGGTACCGGGCATTCTGGCGGCATCCGAGAAGGGAAATCGAAACACCAATGCGTGTTTTTCGTCGCATATCTCAAAGATCGCGCCTGTCAGCATGGGCTTCCCGCTGAGCAGTCCTTCCGCCAGGATCTCCTTGGCGGAGGCCATCGCGTTCTCCTCAGCCTGCGCCAAATCCGCAAACTCCTGCCCCTCGAGGTCCTCCATGAGGTGCCCCTCCTCGTTCCGGATATGGAAAAAATATCTTGGCATGCCAGTCCACCTCCATGGACTATCTAGATGCATGGAGGCTCATGGATAGTGTCGGAAACGTACCAACCGGGGACATGTATGAACCGGACATTCGACGTGTCTGAGCGCTGGCGCAGGCCAGCGGGTCAGCTGACGCTGTCGGTGATTTCTGACCTGTCGAACAGCACGCCGAGACCATGTTCGACGGCACAGGCGGCGATCATGTCGTCAAGGGCTTTCCCGGACACAGGGCAATTGGGGAGGACTTCCCGTATGGCGGTTTCAGCTCTCGATGTTGAAACCACATCGTGCCGCCTTTTCCTGGTCTCCATATAGTGCTCGACCAGGGTTTTAAGACGCCTTGCCGCAATCTCATCTGCAAACATTGTTGTTCACTCCTGATTAGTCAGGTCGCCGGGAAACAATGGCCCGCCCCTGTACGAGGGCGGGCCAATCCAATCGAGTGACCGGTGATCCGAGTGAGGGACCTGGATCGCTAAAGTAAGTTTGAGCCGGATTGTTCGTTCCATGGCGGCTACGGCTTGGTAATTCCCGTACATTGATTCCTATACTGAGGTCTGCGGGCGGGCAAAGGGGAAGCCTCGGTTGCGAGCGACACCAACCCCTCTTATGGGTACGCCGGACCTCGCCGCCGGTCAGGCGGCGCAGGAATTCAGCAAGAGAGCAGGTCGGATGATGCGCGCGCCAGCGGTCATAAGCTTCACTGTTTCGCGCGCTTAATGCTTTGTTTCACCTGACTTTCTCGCAAAGAATTGGCGGGACCTCCGCCTTCCCTCCGCGCGTTTTGGTCCGCACAAAAAAAGCGTTTGGCGCCGGATCAGTCCGACGCGCCCCGAGACGCACTTCACGTCGTTTTCAGATTGAGCCTCGACCCTTCACCGGTCGAACATGCGGCCTAGTAGCGCCAGCTCGGAGGGGCGGGACACACCTGCTCCTTCAGCTTGTCGGGAAGGCATAACACTCCCCGCCTGCCCACGCCAGAACCCTGCCCTCTCTATCCCGTTCAGACTCATCGTGCCTGCTTGCCACGGACGAGTTCGCCTTCGGACGGCGGCGCTTGGCCTGCCGTTCAGGAACAACAACGCCCAAGCCAAGTTCGGTGGTGCAGGAGGTAAGGACAATGCGAACACTAAGAACATTATTTGGATACTTGTGGCGCTCGAATTGCAAGTCGCCGCCCGACCTTGCGCCGCCCGTCGATGCGATCGTTCGTCTGCTGAAAGAAAAGCAAAACTCGCTACAAAGAAAGGACTTGGTCGACCAGATCAGACTGCTGGCGGCTGACCGCTGGCGACGCAGCTTGGGAAGGATCGGCATCATGCCCCGGCTAGCCCTGGGTCGCTGGCGCATGGACCACGCCCGACTGGAAGGCAGCCGAAGCCCCGGTTCGAAGCTTGGCTGTGCTGGAGCCGGAACTTGCCATCGGGACGGTGCCCCGCGGCAGGCACGGGCATGCGGCAAGGCCTTGGTCGCCTGAGGTCAGGTTCGCGCCAGTTAGTCACCGCTCAATTCTGGCTGGCAGGTGACGACATGTCTTTTCGTGCAAGGCCCCGCACAGCTTCAAGACCCCGTGGGAAGCCGCTGCGGTTACTAAAATCCTGCGGTTGCCGGCGGCCTCGAGCGTGCCGGGCGCTTACCTTTTGCGCCGTCAATAAATCGATGAGTGTCACACCGGCAACGAGCACCAATGCAAGTCCGACGTTGTCACGTTTTGGATTGTCATGCCGGAACGCCCATAGGAGTGTTCCGATGTCGAGCCCATCACCGGCCACACGGCTCCAAAGCCCGGACTGTCTGTCTGCCGACAAGGACAGAATGCCGCTGCTGAGTTCACGCGCTCCATAGGCGCGGATCACGCCTTCCTTACCAGGTATGCCGAGTGCGCGGGCGATGCGCTCGGAGGCTATGAGTTCGACCATGCCCAGCGCAATGCTAAACCATCCGAGTTTGCGCGCTACCATATCGGAGGGCGCGAGCGCCTTCGGGCCAGATTTTACGACCTTTGGGTCGCTTGGCCGTCTGCTGAGATTGCCCAATTTTCTAAGCATGTTCATGACACTGATCCTATGGCTTCAGTACGACTTTGACGCAACTGTCCTGCTTGTCGCGAAAGATCTTGTACATCTCGGGTCCTTGTTCGAGCCCGGCAGTGTGGGTGATGACAAACGACGGGTCGATCTGACCTTCTTCGATGCGGCGCAGTAGGTCGTCGGTCCAGCGGTTCACATGGGTCTGGCCCATCCTGAAGGTCAGGCCCTTGTTCATGGCTTGGCCCATCGGGATCTTGTCGACGAACCCACTGTACACGCCCGCGATTGAGATGACGCCGGCTGGCCTGCAGACATAGATCATTTCACGCAGCACGTGGGGCCGATCGCTCTCCATCAGCATCATCTGCTTCGCGCGGTCATAAACAGTGTCTGGTTGACGAAAAGACACGTGACTTTCCATCCCGATGGCGTCGATGCATTTATCTGGCCCCTTGCCGCCTGTAAGCTCGTTCAGCCTTTCAACAACGCTCTCCTCCAGGAAGTTGGTGGTGATCGCGCCGCCCGCTCCGGCCATGGAAAGGCGTTCGGGCAGGCAATCTATGCCCACGACCTGCTTGGCACCGAGAAGAATGGCGCTGCGGATTGCCATCTGCCCCACCGGGCCACAGCCCCAGATCGCGACGGTATCGGAGGGCTCGATTTCGCACTGGACAGCAGCCTGCCAGCCAGTTGGCAATATGTCGCCAAGGAAGAGGACCTGCTCATCGGAGAGCCCGACCGGTACCTTGATGTGCGTTGCATCGGCAAATGGTACGCGAACATACTCCGCTTGTCCGCCCGGGTAACCGCCGGTCAGATGGGTATACCCAAACAGCCCAGCCGTCGTGTGACCGAACGCCTTGTCGGCGATGTTCTTGTTGCGGTTGGTACGTTCGCAGACCGAAAAGTTCCGGCGCTTGCACTGGTCACATTCCCCGCAAATGATGGTGAAGGGAACGACGATGCGGTCTCCCTTCCTAAGCGCGCCGTTTACCCCGGATTCAACTTCCACCACCTCACCCATCATTTCGTGGCCCATAATGTCGCCTGGCAGAATTGCCGGAATGAGGTTGTGATAGAGATGCAGGTCCGAGCCGCAGATCGCGCAGCTCGTCACCTTGACGATGACGTCGCGCGGGTCCTCGATTTCGGGATCGGTAACCTCATCGCAACGTATGTCTTCTTTTCCATGCCAAACCAGCGCTCGCATGCTTAATCTCCGTAGGCCCGGTTCGCGGCGTCATGAGAGCGAGCTCGGCCGCTTTCCTTCAGGCTGCGAATTGGCTTTCCGGGGTCCAACCGCGAGGCAGCATCCATGTTCCCCGCCTCCGTTAAAAAACTTAGGCCGGCTTTTGTAGGTGGGGCTGTTGGCAGTGTCGGAGCGTCGAGAAGGCGGTGGCCGCCCTGCCGGACATCGTTAAGAAGATCAAGGAAGATTCCCGGCTTCGCCGTGGGCGTGGTGCATGGCGGCAACGTGAAGGGGCTGGTTGCGAGTCGGGGTGGAGAAGGTTGGATTTCGTGCTCTCCCTCTACCACCTTCAAAATTGCCCAAACAATTCTCCGGCCCCTTCATGGCTTCCCGGAAGCCCAGCGTTTGCGGGATGTGCGGCCGAAAGCTGGGGAGAGCGGAAACAACTTTCCCTTCAATCTGCTCTCCGAATGTCCATCATTCTCCGAAGCTGGGGAACCTTTTGGATCTTCGGTCCGGCCCATCCGCGGACACAATCTTTGCGTTTCCGCCAACGGTTCGGCCAATGGCGTCTCTATGACTTGTCCGCAAGCATCGCCGCAACCTATAGGTTTGCAACTAGCCTTATGGTTTGCTAGCTTCACCGTAGGGATGAGGAGATGCGGATTTTGTACCGCCTTTGGAAGTGGCTCTTACGTCCGAAAGCGCTGGGTTCCGGAGCGAACAGGGAGGAGCTTTCACCGAGTCATCCGTCCTCCATCAGCGAAGCACGTCTCCTGGACTTTATGGCGAACACGACTGATGGTGTGTCGTTCTATGATCAGGACTTCCGCCTGACGCACTACGCAACCAACCTCAAAAGCATCCACAGCCGCCCGCTAGTTGCGGGCGACGCTCTGTGGGAGATTTATCCGAACGTCGACACTGAGCTCATCGAAAAATTTGTTCGCGTGCTGCGCGGCGGCACTCCAATAAATGTCAATCTCCAGCGATCGCTGGGGGAGGCGCCCCGTTCCGCTGTCGTTTTCGGCGCTGCGAACGGAATTGGAATCATTGAATCCAGAGAAAGGGAACGGGGCGGGCGGGGCTCACCGGAAGAGCAAGAGCGTATGATGCTCCTTCATCAGGCGACGCACGACGCATTAACCGGATTGCAGAACCGGCGGGGGTTCAGCGAAAACCTGCAACAAGCTCTGTCGGTGGTCGATGAGCCAAATGCCACTGCCCTGCTGCAAATCGACCTTGACGGTTTCAAAGCGGTCAATGACACGCTCGGCCATGGCACGGGCGATACGTTGCTTCAACTGGCAGCAGGCCGGATCCGGGACACGCTGCAGGACGGCGAACTCGCATACCGGTTAGCTGGAGACGAGTTCGCCGTCATTCAATCGCGTACGGGACAGCCCGCCGAAGCGGAACGCCTCGCGGGGGCGTTAATTGAAGGATTCAAGGCGCCGTTCATGATCAACGACATCCCCGTCTTCGTCGGCGCGAGCATCGGAATTGCATTCGGACCGGGACACGCGACCGAGGGCGAGCAGTTGATGAAGGCCGCGGATATCGCCCTTTATGCAGCCAAAAGAGACGGACGCGGCTGTGCGCGAATTTTCAATCGCTCGATGCAGCTCCTGCTCGAACAGCGTGAAAACCTGAGGCGCAGTCTTCGAATGGCGCTGGACCGGAACGAGCTTTATCTTGAATATCAACCGCTCATTCGGGCTCCCGCGTCGGTCGTGGGCTTCGAAGCGCTGCTGCGATGGCGGCATCCCGAAGTCGGGACCATTCCTCCGAGCGTGTTCATACCGATCGCCGAAGCCGACGGTCTCATGGACGAGATTGGACGATGGGTGATCGAAGAAGCCTGCCGCCAAGCAACGAGATGGCCGTCTTCACTGACGGTCGCCGTGAACCTGTCGCCGGCGCAGTTCCTGAGCGGTTCGCTCACGGACACGGTTGCTCAGATCGTCGACGCAGTCGGAATCCGCGCCGACCGGCTTGAGCTCGAGATTACCGAAACCGTTCTTCTCGAGCAAACCGTCGACAACATTGACACACTGAATACCCTGAATGTCCTCGGGATAAGGATCGCGCTAGACGATTTCGGCACCTACTACTCCTCGTTGAGTTACCTTAAGAACTTCCCGTTCGACACTTTGAAGATAGACCGATACTTCATAAAAGACTTAGAAACCGATCGAAAAAGTCAGACGATCGTGCGATCGATCATAGGCATGGCGCACGGCCTGGGGATAAGCGTCACCGCGGAGGGAGTTGAAACGTCGGGACAGGCACAGTGGCTGATCAGGGAAGACTGTGATTACCTCCAGGGCGATTTCCTGGGACGGCCACTCGGAGCCGAGGCGACGCGCGATTTCATCAGGCGATCTCCCAAGGAACTAATACGCGAAAGTGGGGACGAAATCTGGCGATCCAGCGTCCGGCCCCATGCATAGCGGCGTGGACGAAACTGAGGGGTCGCATCGCTCGACTAAAATGCAGCCAGAAACGAGTGAGGAACGCCGATGAATATTGCTTCTCATGACGAAGATGGCGAAGCAGTCTTTGAGACAATGATCCAGATCGATTTGGACGTCAAAACTTTTATGTCTGATTGGATACTCTGCGATCAACTCTCGACCTACTCGGCGCGAATGATCAGCCATAACAGACCTGACTCCGTACGGCATTCAAACCTCTTTTCCTCTGCGTTGAACGAATTATTGGAGGTCGCCTTTCGTACGCGGCATTTCGGCGGTGAAATAGCCTGTAGGGTGTCCCGCCGGGGTGAGACGGACAGGATCGAACTGACATTCCCTTGCATGCCCGAAGAACGACAATTCTTTGAAGAAGCGGTGTTTCAAATTACGGGATCCGAGGCAATGGAGCGCTATCTCAACTCAGTGTCCGGAGACCTCGCGCCCAGTCGTGAAGTCGTTCTCTTGGAACTCGCCATCGACTACAACGCGACCCTTCGAGTCGAGCAAGTCGGCGCTGATATCATCACCCTTGTCGTCGATCTTCCGCTTGAGGGCATGCCAAGTTGAGCGCGTACAACCTTTTCCCGCGTTTCAGAGCGCAATACGATGTAAACGATCAGGAGTTCTCGATATCGGGAATACTGCGGCCCCAGTCGATCGATGAGCTTGCGCCCAGCATTGCCCTGTTGAAGGAATCAATCGCTCGTGTACGCGGCACCCTGTACGTAAACGTCAAACGATTGACGCAAATGAACAACACCGCATTTCATGCTTTCTCGCGGGTCATTATTGACGCCTGTCGCGCTCGACCAGATCTCAGGTTCGTACTCGTAACGTCAAGCGTTGTCGGGTGGACGACCAGAAAATTCGGGCGCCTGAACGGAATCGAAGCGAACATCACGGTTCAAGAGTATGACAGTGATTTCTATCCGGGGCAGAGCTTCCTCGAAGAAGGCGGGTTCATTCCGATCCTCCGCACACAGACGAAGATGACTTGGCGCCACGAGCGCACAATCTTGCCGCGACACGGCATGCAATCCGGTATCATCATGGCCGACATCTGTTGCGGAATTGGTGATTTCGCCGTACTCGTGCAGAAAGAATTTCAGCCGTCACGGATTGTCGCTCTCGACCATTCCAGATCAAGCCTTGCTTATGCGCGAAGCGTGGCTGCGGCATTCGATATCGGAGGAATTGAATATACCTATGGCGACGCGTCAGAAATGCTGCTCGACCAAGATCAGTTTGACTTGGTCACATGCCGACACTCCCTGCAGGTGTTCAACAAGCCCGAACTGATTCTCAAGGAACTCTTTCGCATCTGCAAGCCGGGCGGACGCGTCTACATCACGAATGAAAAGAACTCGCACTGTCTGGGCGAACCGCGCGCCGATAGCATCCAGTGGACCTATAATGAAGTCGCCAAGCTTTGGGCGCACTTCCAGATGGATATCGAGCTTGGCCCCAAAAGCCGTCGATACCTGGTCGAAGCGGGGTTCGAAGACATTCGAGTCGAGTCTTTCGTGGTCACCAACCACGACGGCGATCCGCAGGACTTCGCAGATGTCGTCGCGGCATGGGAGAACGTCTATGCAGGCGAGATGGCGACAAAGCGAGGTGACCCGCCGGCGTTCATCAGACGGTTCCGACAGGGTTTCCAGGATCACATTTTCGCTGCGCTCCACCCCAAGGGATATGCCGGCTGGCCAATCTGGGTTGCATCGGGACGTAAGCCACTGTGAGCGAGTCGCATGCCATTTCCCCCAAACCCTGGTCCGTTTTCCGGCCTAACAGCTTCCGCGCGAAATTCATAATCGTTGTGGGCGGGGCGGTGCTCTTCGACCTCCTGGTCGGTGGGAGCGTCGCCCTGTGGAACGTCAACCGGCTTTCCCGCGACGCGACGTACCAGATCGAGAGCGGCCTCACCAAGGCGAGCCAGGAATACCTCCAGAATTATATCGAGACGACTGCTCTGCGCGCCGATCTCCTCTTCGACCAAATGCACTCCGAGGTCACCGCACTTGCAGGCTCCATGCAGAGACTGATCGACCATCCAGAGGCGAAGGAGGCAATCGGCAACGCGCTGGCGACGGACTCCTATTTCAATGCGCCGCTTATACATGACCCCAAGGGAAACTGGATGCAGAGCCCACAAGGGTCGCCTTCGGTCTTGAGTATCTGGGGATATCTTCTCTCCCCCGATGGCCGACCGAAGCCCGAAATTCTCCACAAAATTCAGGAGAGTGCGGCGTTCGACATTTTTGGCCCAAGCCAAATGGCAACAGGCGCCAGGAAGTTGCAGGTCTATTACGTTGGACCGAAGGCAGCACCTATCATGCGCACGACTCCTTACTCCGATCAGGCGCAAACCTTCGACAAGCTCTATCCGGGCCACAACAACGCAAATTTCTGGGATTTCTTCTTTCCTGGCGTCTATGAGCGCTGGCAGGGGTGGATCAGGGACCCGAATTCGCGCCCCGTAAAAGGCGATGACATCACAGCGACTGCCCCATATATCGATGCGATTACCGGTAAGCTCATAGTGAGTTTCTTCCATCCGCTCTGGACGAAGGACCGCAAGGATGTCGCCGGCATGGTCGCTTCCGACGTAACGCTCGATCAACTCGCTGAAATCGTCGAAAGCGTGAAGGTCGCTGAGACGGGCTTCGGTTTTCTCACCATGTCGAATGGCAATGTGCTCGCGATCAAGCCCGAAGGCGAGAAAACGCTCGGGCTCAAGATTGCAAGTGGTGCGGCGGGTCAAGGCGTTACCGGACTCGATCGCTCGCTCAAAAAGAGTACGCATTCGGCCGTTGCGGCGCTCGAACTTCCTGCCGACGACAAGACGGTCATCAAGCATATTTCGATTTGGGAGGAGGATGGCGAAGCCGAACCTCACATCGTCGCGCTTCGCCGACTGGAGGCAGTCAATCTCTGGAATAGCACGGGGTCCATCACAGCCGAAAACCAGATGCTCGGCTTCGTCGTCCCGGAGCGGGAAATCTATGCTTCCCTACTTGCAGCGCAACAGAGCATTTCCAGCGCGACCAACCGGATCCTGGTCTCCCAGATCATCGCAATTATCATTTCGCTCCTGATTGTCTTTGCGGCTGTCTTCGGAATCTCAAAGCGGATCACCGCAGGCCTCAGCGCGCTTGCAGCAGCCGCAAAGCGGCTCCAGGCACAAGACTATTCAGTTCGAGTAAGCATTCCGACGCATGACGAAGTGGGAGAGGTGGGGGTCGCGTTCAACCGGATGGCGGAGGAGATCAGCTTCCATACGGAAAATCTCGAGCAAATCGTCGATGAAAGAACGAAGGAGCTTGAAGACGCAAATCAGGAGATTTCCGCCCTCAACAGCAAATTGCGAGATGAGAACCTGCGCCTTGGTGCAGAGCTTGCAGTTGCCAAACATATCCAGATGATGGTTCTGCCGAGAGCAAGCGAACTCGAAGCCATCCACGGGGTCGAAATCGCCGCTTATATGCGGCCGGCCGACGAGGTCGGCGGCGACTACTACGACGTCTTGCAAGAGGGATCGCGGGTCAAGATCGGGATCGGCGATGTGACAGGCCACGGGCTCGAAAGCGGTGTGCTGATGCTGATGGTTCAATCCGTTGCACGCGCACTGCAGGAGACTGGCGAGGACAATCCACGTCAGTTTCTCGATCGACTGAACAGAGCCATCTATAAAAATATCGAACGGACCAACACCGACAAGCATCTCTCGCTGGCCTTTCTTGACTTTGAGAATGGGAGGGTGACCCTGTCAGGGCAGCATGAGGAGGTTCTCGTCGTTCGTGCAAATGGAGAGATCGAGCGTATCGATACCGCCAATCTTGGTCTGCCGATCGGCCTCGAACGCAACATCTTGCCGTTTATCGCAACGCGCGACATTCCGTTCAACAGCGGCGATGTGATCGTGCTCCACACGGATGGTGTGACCGAGGCGGAAGATCCGGAGGGAAAATTGTTCGGTTTGATACGCCTCTCTAACAGTGCGCGCCACTATCATCGCAAGAGCGCCGAGGAGATCAAAACTGGAATTATTGAGGACCTGATGGCCCATATCGGAACACAGAAAATCCACGACGACATCACGCTCGTGATCATGAGGCACAAGTAGGAATGACAACACTGTTCGGAACAGCCGACTTTGCAATTGGAATGAGAGAGAGCGTCAGCCGCGTGCGATTGTTCGATGGACCTCTCGACCTGAGTTGGCATCATTGCGCTACTACTTCGGACTTCATCGCGGACGTTTTTGCCCTACGCTTCCAGTCTTCTCGCAACGACTACAGGGAAGTGCGACACAGCATTGGCTATCTAGTCAACGAACTGATCGAAAATGCGGTCAAGTTTCGTGCGCCAGGCGAGATCACGATCGAGGCGGCCATAGAATCGGAAAGTTTTAAAATCAAGGTTTCGAATGTTGTTGACGTCGAAACGACCGCTAAATTTCAAAATCTTCTGTCGGAGATCACAGCCGGCGATCCGAGTGAGCTCCTGATCCAGCGAATCGAAGAGAATGCCGCGGACCCTCAGACAACAAATTCCGGTCTTGGATTGCTGACGTTGATGAGCGACTATGGCGCGAGCCTGGCTTGGGTCTTCAGCCCCGCCGACGAAAGGGATCAGGTTCGCCTGGAAACATATGCTTCAATTGTGGTATCATCAGAAACTTATAACTAAAACGAAATGAAGACAAAATCGTGGACATAACAACGACAAATTATCGCGTGTGGAACGAAGGAAGCGATGTTTATTTTGACGGCGTAATGAGGTTGTCCAGTTCTGAGGCCTATGCGCCCATTTTGCAGCTAATGATGAATGTCCTTACCTCCAATCCTACTACTATAACGATACATGTATCAGACTTGGAGTTTCTTAACTCGTCGGGCATCAATTTATTGGCCAAATTTACCATAGAGGTCAGAAAGCATCCCGAGGTCCAACTCATTGTCCGGGGAAGCTCGGAAATACCTTGGCAGTCGAAATCGCTGCCAAATCTCAAAAAACTACATCCTGCGATGGTACTCTTCGTTGGCTGACAGGCGGTTTATCCTCGCCGAGGACAACCTGTTAAGGCTCCACATGCTTAAGCCCGGCCGCCAGTGCTTGCAGGAGTTTGCAAACCAAAACCGTTCCGTCGTTATGCTGCCTGCACATTTTTCGAGATGCGCGCCCACTCCGGAATCCAGTCGCGGTGCGCGGCCAGCAGATCGTCGACCAGCGACCAGATCTGGTCGAGATCGAGCTCGGCGGCGGTATGCGGATCCATCATCGCCGCGTGATAAAGATGCTCGCGGTTTTCCGTCATCAAGGCCGCGACAGTCAGTTCCTGCACATTGACATTGGTGCGGATGAGCGCCGTCAGTTGCGGCGGCAAGGCGCCGATGAAGGTCGGCTGGATGCCGGACGCATCGACCAGGCACGGCACTTCGGCCGCGCAATTTTCCGGCAGCGAGGTGATGCAGCCATTGTTGCGGACATTGCCGTAAATAACCGAGGGCTCACCGGTCCAGACCGAGTTCATGATCAAGGAAGCATATTCATGGCTCTCCTCGATCTCGATGTTCTCGGCGCTCCGGTAGGCGGCCGCCTGCCCTTTCCAACGCTCGATCTGCTCGATGCAGCGCTTGGGATATTCATCCAGCGGAATGCCGAACTTCTCGATCAGATCGGGCCTGCCGTCCTTGATGAAATACGGCGTGTATTCGGCGAAATGCTCCGAGCTTTCGGTGACGAAATAGCCGAGGCGGGTCAGCACCTCGTAACGCACCTTGTTCGGGCAGCGCGGATTCCAGTGGCTGGGTTTCGGAAATCGCCCGTCGCGGTAGCCGCGCACGAGATCCGGATAAAGGTCGCGGTAGCTGCCATCGGCCTGCCGATGCTCGAATTTCAGGTAGAAGGCCATGTGGTTGATGCCGGCGGCACGGTAACGGATTTCCTCGAGCGGGATTTCGAGATCGCGGGCGAGCTCGAAAGCCGTTCCCTGCACCGAATGGCAGAGACCGACCTGCTTGATGAGCGGATACTTTTCCGCAATCGCCCAGGTGTTGATCGCCATCGGGTTGACGTATTGCAGGAGGATGGCGTCGGGGCAGATTGCCATCATGTCTTCGCAGATTTTCCAGAGATGCGGCACGGTGCGCAAACCCCGCATGATGCCGCCAACGCCGAGCGTATCGGCGATCGTCTGGCGCAGGCCGTATTTCTTCGGCACCTCGAAATCAGTGACCGTGCAGGGCTCGTAGCCGCCGATCTGGAAGGCAACGACGACGAAGTCCGCGCCTTCCAGGGCCTTGCGCTGGCTGGAATGCGTCTCGATGGTCGCCGCAGCGCCAAGCGTCTTGACCAGCTTTCCGGCGACGATCTCGCTTTCTTCCAGGCGCTGCGGATTGACGTCCATCAGCGCGATGGTAGCGCCCGAAAGAGACGGCCGCTGCAGCACATCGCCGATGACATTCTTCATGAAGACGGTGGAACCGGCCCCGATGAACGTGATTTTGGGTTGTCTCGTCATGAATTGCGCCCCTCTTGTCTGCGATTTATGCGGCTACCTCGAACGCGGCCTTGACGAGCCGTTCAGTGTAGGCGGTCCTCGGATGGGAAAGAACCTCGTCGACGGGTCCCTCCTCGACGATTTTACCGTGCTGCATCACCACGACCCGATGACAGAGCGCGCGTACGACCTTGAGATCGTGGGAAATGAAGAGATAGCTCAGGCCGCGCTCATCCTGCAGCTTGCGCAGGAGGTCGATGATCTGGGCCTGAACGGAGAGATCGAGCGCCGATGTCGGCTCGTCGAGCAGGATGAATTCCGGCTCGAGTGCGATTGCCCGCGCAATAGCGATGCGCTGGCGCTGTCCGCCGGAAAACTCGTGCGGAAAGCGCGACAGGATGTTGTGCGGAAGCCCGGCGCTGACAAGCGCCTGCTCCACGCGCTGCAGCCGATCACTTTTGTTGTCGCCGAGCCGATTGACGATCAGCCCCTCCTCGATGATCTGGCCGACCGACATGCGCGGATTGAGCGAGGAGAACGGATCCTGAAAGACGACCTGCATGCGCGATCTGAGCGGCCGCATCTGGTCACGTGTCCTTGCGTGGATCGGTTCGCCGTCGAAGAAGATTTCGCCGCCGTCGGCCGTCAGAAGCTTCACCAGCGCCTGCCCGAACGTCGTCTTGCCGGACCCGGATTCGCCGACCAGCCCCAGCGTTTCGTACCGGTGAAGCTTTAGGCTGAGGCTGTCGACGGCGACGAGTTCCTTGAGCCGCGGCTTGAAGAACCCGCCATGCTTCAGCATGAACGACACCCGCACATTGCTGCCCTCGAGAATGACGGCTGAGTCCACCGGCGTCGGATTGGCCATGCCCTTTGGTTCGGACGCCAGAAGATGGCGCGTATAGGGATGCTGCGGGTTCTTGAAGAGCGCTTCAGTGGTGTTGTGCTCCTTCACCTCGCCCTGGCTCATGACATAGACGTAGTCGGAAAACTGGCGAACGACCGTCAGATCGTGAGTGATCAGGATTACCGCCATACCTAGCTTCTGCTGCAGATCACGGATGAGGTTGAGGATCTGCGCCTGCACGGTGACGTCGAGTGCCGTCGTGGGTTCGTCGGCGATGAGTACGTCCGGATTATTGGCGAGCGCCATGGCGATCATGACGCGCTGGCGCTGACCGCCTGAAAGCTGGTGCGGATATTGGTTGAAGCGGCTTTCCGGGTCCGGAATCTGCACCTGCCGCAACAGCTCCAGCGTACGCTCCGCTGCTTGCCTGCGGCTCATCTTCTGATGAACGCGGATCGCCTCGATGATCTGCGCGCCGACCGTGTAGACCGGATTGAGCGAGCTCATCGGCTCCTGGAATATCATCGAAATGCGGTCGCCGCGCAGCGCCAGGCGCTGCCGGTCGGAGAATTTCAGCACATTCTTCCCATCATATTCGATCCGCGAGTGCACGGCCACGGTGGCGCGCTTGGTGAGCAAGCCCATGACCGTGCGCGCCGTCACCGACTTGCCGGAGCCGGATTCTCCCACCACAGCGATGGTCTCGCCGCGATAGAGCTGAAACGAGACATCCTTGACCGCGTCGACGGTTCCGCCTTCTACCTTGAAGGTCACCGCGACATTGCGGGCGTCGATGATCGGACTGCCGGTCCTCACCGCATGATCGTGACGTTCGTCCGGCGCCATCGAGGTCTTTTCCGTCAGAGCCATGGTGCCGGCCTTCTCAATAGGGATCGACGGCGTCGCGAAGACCATCGCCCAGCGCATTGAACGAAAAGACGGTGACCAGCACGAAACCCACGGGGGCAAGGATCCAGGGATAGGACCCAATGACGGAGTATGTCGCGGTATCCTGCAGCATCAGCCCCCAGGAGATCAGCGGCGGCTTCACCGCGAAACCGAGGAAGCCGAGGAAGGATTCAAGCAGCACGACATTGGGGATCGCCAGCGTGACGGCGACGATGACGTGGCTCATGACGTTGGGGAAAATATGCTGAAAGATGATCCGGCGGTCGGTTGCGCCGATCGCCATCGCCGCCCGCACATAGTCGATCCGCGCCAGCGCCAGCGTCTTGCCTCGAACTTCGCGCGACAGCTGTGCC
Organism: Mesorhizobium sp. WSM4846; assembly: GCF_055811415.1. Classification (NCBI taxonomy): domain Bacteria; kingdom Pseudomonadati; phylum Pseudomonadota; class Alphaproteobacteria; order Hyphomicrobiales; family Phyllobacteriaceae; genus Mesorhizobium; species Mesorhizobium sp. WSM4846. The sequence continues at coordinate 183,694 of NZ_JBVVPZ010000004.1, read as the reverse complement.
CAGCCGAGCGCCGACATGACGACGATGACGAAGGCGAGGAAGACATTGGTCGGCGCCGTCACCGGAATCAGCGAGGTGAGCGCGAGATAGAGCGGCAGTTGCGGAAAGGCGAGCACCAGTTCGACGAAGCGCTGCACCCATGCGTCGAACCTTCCGCCGAAATATCCGGACACCATGCCGACCGTCGTGCCGACTACCGTGATGATGAACACCACGGTCAGGGCGATCATCAGCGAAATGCGCGAGCCGTAGATGATGCGCGACAGCACATCGCGGCCGAATTTGTCGGTGCCGAGGAAATTGACCGGGCTTCCGTCGGTGGCGCCGAAGAAATGCCGCTGCGCCGGGATCAGTCCGAATAGCCTGTAGCCGAACCCCTTGACAAAAAAGCCGAGCGTCTGCGGGTTATCGTAGTCGGGGCCGACGATCGGCTGGAACGTGACGGGGTCGAATTCATCTGTTTCACGAATCGGATAGCTGCGCGGCGGAAAGACGAAGTTCCCCTCCCGATCCGTCATGCTGATTGTCTGCGGCGGCGCGAAACCGACGCCGGTCAGTTTCGGATCGACGGGTGCGAAGAACTCCGCGAAAATCGTCATGATCATCAGGAGGCAGACAAGGATCAGCCCTATCATGCCGGTCCAGGATCGCTTCAGACGGCGCCAGACAAGCGCGGTATAGGTTTCATTGCCGTTGCCTTTGGCCGGCGGCACGGAGGCGAAGATTATGGATTGGACGTCGGCTTTCATGCGTCGGCCCCTCCCCCAAGACGAACGCGCGGGTCAAGTGCCGCGAGCAGCATGTCGGCGATGATGTTGCCGACGATCAGCGTCACCGACAGAACCAGCATGAAGGTCGCCGTGACATAGACGTCGCCGACCCACATCGAGCCGACGATGGCCGGGCCGACCGTAGGCAGGGCGAAGATGATCGCGGTCTCGATCTCGCCGGTCAGCATGTAGGGCAGCACGACGCCCTGATACATGACGAGCGGATGCAGCGCGTTCGGCACGGCGTGGCGCATGACCACCGCGCCCTCGCTCAGGCCCTTGGCCCGAGCCGTTTCGACATATTGGGCGTTCAGCGTATCGAGAAGATTGCCCCGCATGACGCGCATGTTGTAGGCGAGCCCGCCCAAAGTGGCGATCGCGATGACCGGCCAGACATGCTTGACCAGGTCGACGAACTTGCCCCACGACCAGGGCGCCCCGCCGTAGCGAGCGGAATGGAAACTGTTGATCTCAGTGACATTGAAGTGGAACACCAGGATATAGACGATAATCAGCGCCATCAGGAATCGCGGTATCGTCATGCCGAGAAACGAGATGCCCGACAGCAGGCTGTCCACCCAGGAATATTGCCGGGTTGCCGCCAAAACGCCGAAGGTGATGCCGATCACCGAAGCCAGGATATGGCAGACGAGCGCCAGCGCCAGCGTACGGGGCAAACGTTCGCCGACCACATCGGCGACAGGCTTGTTGTAGAAGAGACTGTGGCCGAATTCGCCGCGGGTGACGATGCCCGTGATCCAGTTGACGTACTGGAGGGGCAAAGGCTTATCGAGGCCATGCGCGATCTTGTAGGCCTGCGCCTGGGCGTCGGCCTTTTCGAAGGATGCGCCACCCTGGTTGATCAGTTGCGAGCGCACATAGTCGCTGTAGTCGCCCGGCGGGGCCTGGATGATCGCGAACGTCACGACGCTCAGGACGAAGAGGACAGGAATCGCCGAGGCGATACGCACAAGCAGAAATCTGAACATGATCGTGTTTGCTTCTCTTGTGGCTCGTGGCGATCTGCTCCTTCACGAGGCGCGGTATCTCCACGGTTCAATTCGCAACCTCACCTCCGGCGGATGCTCGCCGGAGGGGAAATCGACTGCGGTCAGTTGATCGGACCGCCTTCACCGGGCTTGCCCGGAAGCTGCTCGGGGAACAGCTCGTAGTCGCCCTGCTTGTCGGCAGCGACGAAGACCCGTTCACGGATGATCGTGTCCTCCGCCCAATTGAACATGAAGATCGGCACGCCTTCCGGAATGTTGGAGAAGCGCTTGTTGATGATGAGCGCACCCGGATATTCTGTCAGGCCGATCGTATCGAGATTCGTCGTCGAGACCTTCTGGAACTGCTTCATCAGATCAGCCCGCTCGTCATTGTCGTTGCTGGAGATGAACTTGTTGACGACGTCCACGAGTTCCTGTTCGAACGGCATCAGATCGACCGTGCCGTCCGTTCCTGCCCTGTGATGCCAACTCGTGCGCGGACCGGTCGGGGCAAGCTGGGTCGTGTTCTGCACAACTGAGGTCTGTTCCTGCTCGTTGCGGCGAACAAGCCAGTCGAAGCGCCCGGCATACTGGGTTGCGTCGCGCTTCGCGCCATCGATTGTGTTGAGCACGACCTTGAGGCCAAGCTGTTCCATCTGGCCGACCAGACCTTCCGCGAGATTGCGATCGGTGCTGTAGTCGGAATTCACCAGAAGCACGATCTGTACGTCCGAGCCGCCAGCTGTACCGGCCGGAAAGTTGACGGCGCCGTTGCCGTCCGTGTCCTTCAACCCGACCTTCTCCAGCAGCGCCTTGGCGCCTTCCAGATCGAACGGGTAGTACACCGTCGAGGCGCGGTCGTAAAAGCTCGTGCCAGAGGAAATGCCGCCGGGATAGATCGCGGTGAAGGGTCCTTTGACGAGGGATTCGCCGAGTTTCTTGCGATCGATGGCCATGGTCACGGCCTTACGGAAATCGACGTTGCGGTTGAGCTCGCGTACGGCCTGCGCCCGCTCGTCCGGCTCGCCCCAGCCATTGGCTGAAAAGTTCATGCGCAGATTGTAGCCGATCAGCCGGGCGCCAAAGGCCAGCCGCGCGGGAGCCGTTTCCTGTGCGGCGCGCTTCAGCGATTCCACGAAATTTTCAGGTTGCTCCAGGTTCGAGATATCGCCGGACCCGGCGATCGCCTGCACGTCACGATCGGCCCAGGTCGAAAGCTTGTAGTGCAGTTCGTTGAGATAGGGCAGCTGATTTCCCTCTTCGTCCACCTTCCAATAGTAAGGATTGCGGCGAAGCACGATGACGTCGTCCGAACGGTATTCGATAGGCACCCAGGCGCCCATGACGGGCATATTCAAGTATTCCGGCGGAAAGCCGTTCTTGTACTCGTCGTAGGTGGTGCCCGCATATTTCGGATGCTTGGTCTTCAAAATGTGCGAGGGGCCAGGGCAGAAGGTTCCATAGGCCATCGCATAGAGATGCTGGCGCGGGAACGCGTCCTTAAAAGTCCATTCGATCGTATATTTGTCTACCGCCTTCAGGGTGGTGCCTTCTCCGAACGTTTCCGGTGTTGCACCGTTCAGCGGCGAGACGTTCGGATCGACGACATTGTCGTCCCAATAGAACATCACGTCATCGGCGTCGAAGGGATCTCCGTCGGACCACTTTGCGCCTTCGATCAACTTCATCGTCAGTGTGTGGCCGTCTTCCGACCACTCCCAGCTCTGGGCAAGATTGTGCAGCGGCTCGACGTCTTTGGCATCGACCTGGAAGAGCGGCGCGGTGCGCGTCAGGCATTCGAACATCGCAATGTCAATGCCGCCCCAGCCTTGCGTCTGCCCGGCACTGTAGTTCCAGCCTTCCGGCCGGCCGCCGATGACGTGGCGCATCGTGTCGCCATAGACGCCTATCCCGTCGGGCATGTTGCCTGTCTTGAAGACCATCGGCTCCTTTGGCAGCCGCTCGGCCAACGGAGGCAGTTTCCCGGTCTTGACGAATTTTTCGGTGACCCACTCCGGCTCGCGATATTCGGATAGCGCCTTGAATTCCAGAATTGAATCGCGAGGCACGTAATTGATCTTGCCTTGCGCCGGAAACGGCGGCTGTTCCGGCACGATCGTCGGCTCGGAGGCCACGGCCTGGATCGCGAACGCCGATACACCAAACAGGAGCGCGGCGGCGGTTTTCATGCGGCCAAAAATGTTCATTGTCCTGGTCTCTCCCTTATGCTTCGGGCCTGCCGCGATGGCATGGCTCTCCTCCTACAAGCATTCGATCGAAGCGGTATTCCGCTTTCTCAGAAGCGGTATTCCGCTTTCTCGGATGACAGTGCCGTGCTGCCCGAGCGCATTCGCCGAGGCACGATCCTGGCCGCCCGGTTTTCCGGAACATTGGCTTATCGCAACCAATGTCTCAGCCGGCCGCGCGCAATGCGTCCTTTTCGGCCCTGATCTCTTCGATCGAGCGAACCTCGCGGCGGGCAACGCCCTTCCATTCCCGCGTTTTTACCGTCGCGCGGCTCAGCCGCTCCTTGGCGCTGTCGATCGCATGGTCGAATTGCGGCAGCCATTGCGCTTGCGCCACAACCATCTCGTCGACCATCTGCCAGACCTCTTCCGGCGTGCAGATGGCGCCAACCAGCGGATCGTGCAGCACGGCCAGTTTCAGGAGGTCGATGTCGCCGGAGATTGCCGCGTGGACGGACATGCGCTGGACATTAATCGACGAAATGCAGGTCGCGGCGCAGGCTTCCGGAAGCGTGATGCCGGCCACCATGTTGATGCCGAAGCGATCGACGAAACCAGGCGATTCGATGATTGCATCGGACGGAAGATTGGTGATGACGCCTTCGTTCTTGACGTTGAAGTGACCGCGATAGACCCGACCGGTCTCGAGCGCCTCCAGTATGTGGCTGGCGTGCTCGTTCGAGCGGCGCCCGGGATCGAAGGGCTTTCCCGCATCTTCGAGGAATTGCGGGAACTCGGTTTCGAACCAGTTCCGGGTTTCGGTCGAATAGCGCAGATAACCGCCGGTTTCGCCGTGGATCCAGTCCGACATATCGATCCACTTGGCAGTCTCCTCAGGCCGTTTGCGATACCAGGGTAGATATTCCGACAGGTGGCCGTTACTTTCGGTCGAATAGACGCCGAAGCGCTTCAACACGTCGATCCTGAGTTTCTCCTGCCGCGAGAAGACCGGATGCGCCTCGAAGGCGGCGACGAGCTCATCCCTGCCGATCTTGCGGCCCTTGACGCGAACGTCGACGAACCAGGTCTGGTGGTTGATGCCGGAGCAGACATAGTCGAGCTCGCCTTCCCCGGCGCCGAGGATCTCGGCAATCTGCTCGGCCCCATGCTGGACCCCATGGCAGAGACCGACCGTATCGACCTTGCCGAATTCGATCGCCGCCCAGGTGTTCATCGCCATCGGGTTGGCATAGTTCAGGAATTTGGCGCCTGGCTCGGCCAATTCGCGAATGTCCTTGCAGAAATCCAAAATGACCGGGATGTTGCGCTGGCCGTAGAGAATGCCACCGGCGCAGATCGTATCGCCGACGCACTGGTCGACGCCGTATTTCAAGGGGATGCGGATATCGTCGGCATAGGCGGCGAGACCTCCGACGCGCACACAGCTAATGATGTAGCGCGCGCCCTCGATCGCCTTGCGGCGGTCCGTCGTCGCGGTCACCCGTGCAGGAAGCTGACTCGACTTGACGATCCGCAGGAGAATTGACTCGATCATCTTGAGATTGTGCTCGCTGATGTCGGTCAGTGCGAACTCGATGTCGCGCAGCTCCGGCACACACAAAATGTCCGTGAACAGCTTCTTGGTGAAACCGACGCTGCCCGCGCCAATGATTGCGATCTTAAATCTGCTCATTCGAACCTTCTCCGCAAGCGGATTGGACCGATAGGTAAAATCGGTTCGTAGAAATCCAGTCCAGGCGTGTTATTCGGAAGACACGCAACCAAGCGGCGTGCAACCGGGGTTTCATCCTCATCTCTTTTGTTTTTTGGTCAATATGCGTAAGATCACGCCCCTCCGGTAGGGCGTAGATGTGCTTTGTAGGGTAATTTTGTGCTGCAAAAACTCGTCGACCTTGGACCGGTGATGAAAATGATTTCCCTGCCGCGCGCTCGGCAGCGATTGCACACCATGCCGACGAGCACCGGCTACGACGTGAGAACGGATGCCGGCTATAACTGGGATGGCCGCAGGCGCGGGCAGACGCCGTTCACAGTGATACAGCACACCATCAGCGGCACCGGAAACTTGCGTTACGGAACCAGGTCCTACCGCATCGCTCCGGGCGAGACGATGCTGTTGGTTGTTCCGCATTCGCACCGCTACTGGGTCGAAAAAGGCGGGCGCTGGGAGTTTTTCTGGATATCGATGCATGGGGCGGAAGCGTTGCGCATCCATAGAGAAGTCCTGGCAACGAAAGGACCGGTGTTCAGCCTTCGGGCAGCGACCGTCGATAATCTGGCCGACTGCGCCTACCGGCTGGTCAAAGGCGACGGCTCAACGCCGGCACGCGCCTCGGCAATTTCCTACGAGGCGGCCATGGCACTCTATGACGACGTGTTCGAACTGCACGGAAATGACGTGGCGGAGAATTCGGTAGTGCGTCAGGTGACTGACTATATCGGTGCGCATCTGCATCTGCCGTTGCCGGTCGATGAGCTGGCGCGGCTTTCCGGTCTCAGTCGCGCGCATTTCTCACGTGTGTTCGCAGCGCATGAAGGTATTCCTCCGGCTGAGTTCGTCCTCAACAGACGACTCGACCGCGCCGCAAAGCTACTGACCATGTCCGCCGACCTTCCGGTGAAGGATATTTCCGGCATGTGCGGCTTCGAAGATCCCAACTACTTCGCCAAGGTATTCCGACGTGGCTTCGGCGTCAGTCCGACAGAATTCAGAACCACTGGCATGTATGCAAGCGCCGGTTATCAGCAGGGGTAGATTTTGGACAGATGACAAATAGCGCTGACCTGTCACCCTTTGATGGCTGCTTTTAGCGCGAGAGAGACCGTCAACCTGGTCACTCGGACATCGGCTTTCAGGAGGCGGCAAAGCTGGCCTTGTAAGCAAAAAGCGTCCCAAAAGGCGCCTCTCAATAGCTTGATTCCCTTGAGAGAACTTGGAGCGGATGAAGCGATTCGAACGCTCGACCCCAACCTTGGAAACGTCTATTTCTGCCAACGCCGACTTATCCGAATCTTCGCTGCCAATCCGAGATGATCAAGACCAGAAATGATGCAGGTTCTTCTGGACCAGCGTGGCAGCTGAGCAGACGCAGCTTCCTGGCTTCTGCATATGGACCCTCTTGGGTAATTGATAATTGCGCCGTCATGCTCCAAAACAGGTCGGCAGACCCGCGAGGATGGTTTCGTGCGGGGTCGTCCACGGTCCTCAGGCGAGAATTCCAAAAGACGTTCAACAATGACCCAGCACGTACAAAATGCTCGAATTCTCATGTACAGCCACGACACGTTCGGGCTCGGTCACTTGCAGCGCTGCCGGACGATCGCGCATTCGCTGGTCGAGGATTTCCGCGGACTTCAGGTGCTTATCATTTCGGGTGCGACTATCGCTGGCGCCTTCGACTACCGCGCCCGTGTCGACTTCGTGAAGATCCCCAGCGTCATCAAGTTGCGCAACGGCGAATACACCTCGCTGGAAAAGGATATCGATCTGCATGAGACGCTAAGGATGCGCCAGTCGATCATCCGCCACACAGCCGAGACCTTCCGGCCGGATATCTTCATCGTCGACAAGGAACCGCTTGGCCTGCGCGGTGAGATCGAGGACACGCTGTCCTACCTTAAGACGCGGGGCACCACGCTCGTGCTCGGCCTGCGCGAGGTGATGGACGCGCCGCATCTGCTCGAAGCAGAGTGGGCACACAGGGATGTGATGCGTAAGATAGGCCTGTTCTACGACAAAGTCTGGGTCTATGGTCCGCCGGATTTCTACGATCCGCTGATCGGTTTGGACGTGCCGCCGGCTGTCAGGGCAAAGATGAAGTTCGTCGGTTTCCTGCAACGGAGCCTGCAGAAGAACGAGTTGCCCGGCCACCGGCCCGACGGCGATTATATCCTCGTTACCACCGGTGGCGGCGGTGACGGCGGCGACCTGATCCACAGTGTCATCGATGCCTATCAGCAGGATCCGCAATTGCAGCATAGGGCGCTGATCGTGCTTGGGCCTTACATGCCGGCGCGCAAGCGCAACAAGCTGCTCAAGAAGGGGGCCAAGATCCCCTATATCAAGATCATCGAGTTCGACAACCGCATGGAAGATCTCATTGCCGGCGCCAAGGCGGTCGTGGCGATGGGCGGTTACAACACCTATTGCGAGATACTGTCTTTCGACAAGCCGGCGCTGATCGTGCCGCGCGTCAAGCCCCGCGAGGAACAACTGATTCGAGCACGGCGCGCAGCCGAACTCGGCCTCATTGAGATGCTTTTGCCGGAAGAAGCCGAGGATTCCCAGCGGTTTGCCAATGCGCTGGAGGTGCTGCCGGCCCGGCCCGGCCCATCGCAGAGCCATCCGCATCTGACGCTGGAAGGGCTGCCTCACATTTCTGAAATCGTCTCGGAACTGCTCGACCGGCGAGGCGGCCATCACCTTTCGGTCATTGAAGGCATGATCTGAATTGCAACATCGCAAGATCGTCGTGGTTCTGAAGGGCTATCCGCGGCTGTCGGAAACCTTCATCGCGCAGGAACTGCTCGGTCTGGAGCGTGCGGGGTTCGACCTGATACTCTTCGCGCTCAGGCGGCCGACCGACGCAAAACGCCACCCCGTGCATGACGAGATCAAAGCGCCCGTCCATTATCTGCCGGAATATCTGCATGAAGAGCCGCTGCGCGTGGTTCGCTCCCTGTTTGCTTATCTGCTTCGGCCGGGCTTCTGGCGCGCGCTCGGATCGCTGGCTATCGACCTCGGCCGCGACTTTACGCGTAATCGCGCGCGCCGCTTCGGGCAAGCGCTCGTGCTGGCGGCCGAATGGCCGGAAGACGCGGGCTGGCTGCACGCACATTTCGCGCATACACCGGCATCGGTGACGCGCTATGCCAGCCAGCTTCGTGGCCTGCCCTGGAGTTGCTCGGCCCATGCCAAGGACATCTGGACTTCGGCGGACTGGGATCTGGCTGGCAAGCTTTCCTCGGCCCGCTGGACGGTAACTTGCACGAAAACCGGCTTCGACCGTCTGAAAAAACTCGCTAACGGCAACGCGTCTGTGCATCTGAGCTATCATGGGCTCGACCTTGATCGCTTCGGCAGTTTCGGCGAGGCGCGAAAACAGCATGACGGCTCGGCGCCGGACCAACCGGTTATCATTCTGAGTGTGGGGCGCGCCGTTGAAAAGAAAGGTTACGATACGTTGCTGGAGGCCCTTGCCCTCTTGCCTGGTGATTTGGCGTGGCGTTTCGAGCATATCGGCGGCGGCGAGGAACTAGAACGGTTCAAGGCGCTGGCGCAAAAGCTCGGCCTGGATGGCCGCGTCTTTTGGAAAGGCGCGCTTGCGCAGGAGGAGGTGCTTGAGCACTACCGCTGCGCCGACATCTTCGCCCTGGCCTGCAGGATCACCGCAAATGGCGACCGGGACGGTCTGCCGAATGTCCTGGTGGAGGCGGCTAGCCAGCGGCTTGCCTGCGTGTCGACCGATATTTCCGGCGTGCCGGAGCTTCTATCGCCGGATGAAACCGGGCTGCTGGTTCCGACGGAAAACCCAATTGCCCTGGCGCAGGCGCTGGAGCGCCTGATCCGTGATCCCGTGCTGCGCGCCCGCCTCGGCGACGCCGCAGAGCGGCGCGTGCGCGGTAATTTCGATCATTTGGCAAGCATTGGACAGCTCAAGGAACTGTTCGAGCGGGAGTGGCGGGCCGCCGAATGAAGCGGCTGCGGGCTTTCTTCTATGTCCAGCACCTGCTCGGCATCGGCCATCTCGCGCGCGCCAGCCGCATTGCGGCGGCTCTGGTCGACGACGGGTTTGACGTAACCGTCGTGACCGGCGGAGCGCCGATCGCGGGGTTTCCGGGAGTGGGTGTGAAATCTGTAACCCTGCCACCTGTCACCTCCGGGGATGAAGGATTTTCCGGACTTGTCGACCTGCAGGGCAAACCCATCGACGATGATTTCAAGAGATGGCGTTCAGAGATGCTGCTGCAGGCGTTCCGGGATTGCAGGCCTGATATCGTCATTGTCGAGGCGTTTCCATTTGGACGCCGGCAGATGCGTTTCGAACTCCTGCCGCTGATCGAGGCCATCGACGCGACGTCGCCCAGACCGCTGCTGGCGACGTCCGTCCGTGATATCCTTCAGGAGCGCGTCAAGCCGGGCCGAAACGAGGAAACGGTCGATCTGATCAACAGGCATTTCGACCTTGTCATGGTCCACGGCGATCCGGCTTTCGCAACCATCGACAAGACATTTCCATTGGCTGGGGCGATCAAGGCCGAGGTCACCTACACAGGGCTCGTTGCCGCGCCGCCATCGCCCGCGGCCTCCGCGCGGTTCGACGTTCTGGTGTCGGTTGGCGGCGGGGCTGCCGGAAAGAGCCTTGTCTGCTCCACCATCGCAGCGGCGCGGCATGCCAACAACGCTGGGAAATGGTGTTTGATCACCGGCCCCAACCTGCCGAAAGACGAGTTTGACGCGATCACACGCGATGCCTCGCCGGTCCTGTCCATCTTCCGGTTCCGCGAGGATTTCGCCAGCCTGCTGACCGGCGCCCGCCTGTCGGTCTCGCAGGCGGGTTACAACACGGTCTGCGATGTCCTGCGCGCGGGTTGTCGCTCTCTGCTCGTTCCATTTGCAGCCGGCGGGGAAACCGAACAGACGGTTCGCACCCTGAGGCTCGAAGAACTCGGTCTTGCAACGGTGCTGATGGAGAAGGACCTAACGCCTGAAGGTTTGGCGCAAGCGATCGAACAGGCGCTTGCGGGACCGACGCCAGCCGCGCATCGTCTCGATCTGGAGGGCGCGCATCGCTCGGCGCAAATTCTGCGCCAGCGGTATCGAACATGGTCCCTAAAAGTGGGGCCCGGTTTCGGAGAAGTTCATGATCAAAACAGACGATAGATGCTAACGCGCGTCGCGTCTGGCGAGGTTCGTGCGACGCGCTTCAACTCCTCGTTTATGCATGTCGTTGTCCCAAACCGCGCGAAATGCGTCAAACAGTTCCAATCAGCATAAAGCGCGTATATTTTTTTGTCGGCAGTTCGCCGGAGAACCGCACCTCCCGTAACGCCGCCATTGCTTCGAAGGCTGCAAGCGAAGCCACGCAGTTGATGTGCGTCGGCTCGCTGAAATAATCGTTCGATTGCAGCAGTACAGTCGTGCCCCGCGGAAGCAGAGCAAGCCAGGCGCGCAGATCGGCTATGTGTTCGCAGCTCGTATTGACCATCAGGTCGGGCCGCCCGGCCGCATAGTCGAGTGCGTACATATCTGCCGTCAGCGCCCGGAACCGGTCGCCGGCTTCCCGGTTGAGGGTCCGGGCGACCGGCGCGACTTCGGGATCGATGTCGATGCTATCGACTGCCGCGATGTCGAAGCGGGCGTCGTTGAAAAGCATAGCCGGCAATACGCCGTACCATCCACCCAGAACCCATATGCGCCCGAACCGGCCGCCGCAGCTTTCGAACAGCCTGTCGAGCGCCCACATCTTGCAGGCGACCTGCTTGTGGTTGAAGGCGTTGGCGATATCGGCGTTCGGATGCCTGGTGATGACGCGCGCCAGCCCTGCCACCAGGGGGCACTTGACATAGGCAGCAATTCCCCGCGTCAGGTCAAAGGCTTGCTCGTGCCAGTCCATGCCGGCATTGCGTGGTTGCGTGACATCCATCATATTCGTCTTGTAGGTTGGGATTTCGGGCGACACAACGCAATCTTGCCTCCCGGAAGGCTGTTGATTCGCGGACGTGATTATGCTGCAAGCCGCTTCGCCATTGCCCGGTGCCGGAGAGAGCCTGTTGCATCTGTCCGTACCATCGGCGTCCATTCGCCAGCACCAGCCGCTCAGCTGCGGCTTCGTGCTGCTCGGCTATTCGCCGAAACCCTACCGAAGCCGCGAACCGTTTGGCCAGCCGCCTTCTTCGATGATCAGCAATGCCCATGTCGTTGTCATCGACCATGCGCCGGAACTGGATCGCGCCGCGTCGCAGGTTCCTTCCATCGTTGAGCGCAGGACAATTTCCGTGCGCTGCAGCTTCGAGCTTGTTCTTGGTGACGAAGAAATTGCCGACACGCCATTCGCCGGCAGGTGCTTTTACATCCTGCATCGTTCCAACTGAAGGGTCCACAGCCGCATATGGAACCCAGCCTAGCCCGCTATATCTGGACGCACACCAAGAAGCAGCAGCTCTGGATATTGATGATCGTCGTGCTTTCGATGATCCCGTATTTCATGTCCTTCGACCTGCCGAAGCTGATCATCAACGGCCCGATCCAAGGTAGCGGGTTCGAGCAACCGGGCGCGACCCAGCCATTCATGAGGCTGCACTATAACCTGCCGTTCATCGGAGAGGTCCAGTTCTTCTCCGGTTTTCAGCTCGACCGCGTGGCGACGCTGTTTGCGCTGAGCCTTGTGTTCCTCTTGCTGGTCGTCATCAACGGCCTGTTCAAATTCTATATCAACACCTACAAGGGCCGCCTCGGCGAACGCATGCTGCGGCGTATCCGCTTCGATCTGGTCGATCGTGTGCTGCGGTTTCCGCCGTTTTACTTCAAGCGGGTGAAATCCGCCGAAGTGGCGACCATGGTGAAGGACGAGGTGGAGCCGCTGGGCGGCTTCATCGGCGATGCCTTCGTGCAGCCGGTGCTGCTCGGCGGCCAGGCGCTGACGGCCATGCTGTTCATCGTGGTCCAGAATTTCTGGCTCGGAATGATCGCGGCCGGGATCGTGGCGGTCCAGATCGTGCTCATCCCGCGAATGCGGCGGCGGCTGATCGTGCTCGGGCGCGAACGGCAGTTGACGGCGCGCGCGCTTTCGGGCCGGGTTGGCGAAATCGTCGACGGCATCGGCGCGGTACACGTCCACGACACATCAAACTACGAGCGCGCCGACATAGCTGCCCGGCTCGGGCTCATCTTCAAGATCCGCTTCGATCTTTACCAATGGAAATTCATGGTGAAGTTTCTGAACAATTTTCTCGCGCAGCTCACGCCCTTTCTGTTCTACATGATCGGCGGATATCTGGTCATCCAGGGGCGGCTGGACGTCGGTCAGCTCGTGGCCGTGATCGGCGCCTACAAGGACCTGCCCGGACCGATGAAGGAACTGATCGACTGGGATCAGGCGCGGCAGGATGTCCAGGTCAAATATCAGCAGGTCGTTGAACAATTCACCGTCGATCGGCTCATTGCGCCGAGGATCGGGGCATTGACGATCGACGATCCCGATCCGATGACCAAGCCCCTGTCGGCGATCGGTCTGTCGATAGCAGATGATGGCGGTGCAATGCTCCTCGACCGTGTCTCCCTCAAGATCAAGCCGGGTGAGACGGTGGCGCTGCTCAGTACCGCAACAGGTGGAGCCGAGGCGCTTGCAGAAGCCTTCGCAAGGCTGAACTGGCCGGACAGCGGAAGGGTCGCTTCGGGCGCCGACGACTTGCTTGAACTCCCCGAAGCAGTGACCGGCCGGCGCATGTCCTATGCCTCGTCGGATGTTTTCCTGTTCCAGGCAAGCCTACGCGATAACCTGCTCTACGGGCTGAAGCATGCGCCGCTGACATCGGTGCCTTATGACGATGCTGCGGCAGACCAGCACCGCTGGAACATGCATGAGGCGCGCCTGTCGGGCAATCCGGATCTTGATATCCACAGCGACTGGATCAACTATGTTTCCGCCGGCGCTACCGGCCCGCACGACCTCTTTGAAGCCGTGCGCCGGGTACTCGACGCGGTTGTTCTATCGCGCGATATCCTGGATCTTGGCTTGCGCTCTTCGGCCGATCTCACGCGTCACAGCGAGCTTGCCCGGCGGATCGTCGAACTGCGTGCGGCGCTGCGAGCCCGGCTGGAACACGAAGGGCTGAGCGGACTAGTGGTTCCTTTCGAACCGGGCGCCTACAACAAGGAAGCAACGATCGGCCAAAACCTGCTCTTCGGCGCTGCCGCCGGCCCCGAACTGGCCGACAGGGCTCTGGCGGCCAATCCCTATTTTGCTTCTGTTCTGAGGCAAGCCGGCCTCGACCGCACGCTCTACGAAATGGGCATGGAGATCGCCGAACAGGCGATCGAGCTGTTTGCCGACCTGCCGCCCGATCACCCGTTCTTCCAGCAACTTGCCTTCATGAGCGCCGAGGAGATACCCACCTACGAAACCTTGCTGCAACGGCTCAAGAACCGTCCCCACGAGGCGGTTTCGGAGAGCGACCGCGCCATGATCGTCACCTTGAGCTTTGCCTATATCGAGCCCCGGCACCGTTTCGGCCTGCTGAGCGACGAACTGATGAGCAAGATCGTCGCTGCACGCAACCTGTTCTATGAAAACCTGCCGCCCGAGCTGCAGAATGCCATCGAACGGTATGATCCCGCCAAATACATTGCCGCGGCCACCGTCATGGATAATGTCCTGTTCGGGCGTGTGGGCAACAACCATCCCGACGCGCCGGATCGCATACGCTCCATCGTCTATGACATTCTTGACGAACTTGGGCTTTATGCCGAACTTCTGGATGTCGGCCTGGACTTCAACGTCGGCTCCAGCGGCAGGCGGCTGACCAGCGGGCAGCGACAGAAACTCGATGTTGCCCGGGCCCTGCTCAAGCGTCCTGATTTTCTCATTCTCAACCGGCCGCTGTCGGCGCTCGACCAGCGCATGCAGGACAAGGTGCTGCGGAACGTGCTCGAGGAAGCCAGGCGCGACGGCCATTCGCCGGCAATTGTGTGGGTCGTGACGAATCCGGCGATGGCGATAATGTTCGATCGCGTTATCGTCTTCGATTCGGGTAAATTGGTGGAAGACGGAACACCCGAGACACTTTTGGCAGGGAACGGTACATTGAAGGGACTGTTGTCATAGAGCAGCGGACATTCAGATGGGATCATTCTGCCGGTGGGAATTTACTGCAAGGTCAAGGGATTCGACGACGGGCGCAGCGAGGCCACATCCCGCCGAAACCCGAAGGGTTTGCCGCAGATTCATCCGGCTCTTCGAGTTTCCGGTTGGCGGACGCCATTGCCAGGTGGCATCGCCCGATCGCACGACATCGGGCTCGCCACCTTTCGCGCGGTTCGTCTCGCCATCCCGGAAACAGAATTCATTCCATCTGGGCGTCCATTGCTCTAGTCTGGCAAACGCGAATTTTGGGAAGGTTTGCGACAATGCTGCTCAAGGATGAAGTTGCAATGCTGCAACGCGTTCCCTTGTTCTCTGCCATCGACCCGACAAAGCTCAAGCTGCTTGCGTTCACATCCGATCGTGTGAGCTACAGCGCCGGCCAGATCCTTTTCCGGCAGGGCGACGAGGGAGACGCCGCCTATGTCATCCTTTCAGGCAGGGCGGATATTCTGGTCGATTCCGACAGCGGACCGATAAAAGTTGCCGAACTGGAGCCAAATTCGATTGTTGGCGAGATCGCCATATTGTGCAACAGCTCTCGCACCGCCACCGTCAGAGCGGCAAGTCCGCTGGAAGTCTTGAGGATCCGCAAGGATCATTTCCTGAGGCTTATGAGGGAGTTCCCGGAAATGACCATCGAGATATTGCGGGTTCTTGCCGATCGCCTAAGCCATACGACCGCGGATCTGATCGACGCACGAAGCACCAAATAACGGATGACGTGCGCTCGATCCTCGCCGTCGCGATGGCACTGGCCTCTTGCTGAGAAGGTTACCCCGGAGAAAACCTGTCTCGCCTAGCAGCAGTTGTTTGGCTACGATGGGCGACGGGGACTGGGAAGGGGTAGCATGGACTACGAAGTTTTCCTGGTCAGGTTTTGGGGCGTGCGCGGCAGCACTCCGGTATCAGGGCCAGAATTCTCTCGCTATGGCGGCAACACGAGCTGCATTGAGATGCGATGCGGCAAGCACACGCTTCTATTCGACGCGGGCTCTGGCCTACGGCCTGCCGGCGCCGCACTTCGGGCGTCAGGCGTGACCGATTTCGACCTGTTTTTCACCCATTGCCATTACGATCACATCATCGGGCTGCCGTTTTTTGCGCCGATCTATGACCGGAGCGTCAAGCTTACGCTTTGGTCCGGGCATCTTGCAGGACGCATGACGACCCGGCAGATGGTCGATGAGTTCATGCGGCCGCCGTGGTTTCCGGTGAAACTGGAGATCTGCAAGGCAAGCCTCGACTGCCGCGATTTCGTATCCGGAGACGTGCTTCGCCCGCGCGAAGGGGTGGTGGTCCGAACCGGCAGTCTTATCCATCCGGGCGGCTGCATAGGCTACCGGGTAGAATGGGGCGGCCGGGTCGTGGCGGTGATCACAGACACTGAGCACGAGCCGGACAAACTCGATCAGGCGGTGCTCGCCCTGATCGAAGATGCCGACCTCGTCATTTACGATTGCACCTACACCGACCAGGAAATGAAACGCCGCCGCGGTAACGGGCATTCGACGTGGCAACAGGGCGTCAAGCTCTGTGAGGCGGCCGGTGCGCGGCGGCTTGCGCTGTTTCACCACGATCCGACACGCACCGACGAGCAACTGGACGAGATCGAGCAACTGGCCAAAGACAGGTTTGCCGGCGCTTTTGCCGCTCGGGATGGCCAGACGCTCCAATTTCCGGGCTCGTTGCACAAAAAGCGCTGAGCTATTTTCCTCTACTGGCGCTGCGCCCGATCAATGTCCCGATCGGAAGCCATGCGCACGCTTCAGTCTGTGCGGTGACTGTGAACAGCCGTTCGAGGAACAGCCAGGCCGATTCATCATGTACGAGATGGTGGGTGAGCAGGCCGACCGGTTCGCCGCCGCCGAGTGCACGCTGCAATTGCGCGATGATAGCCTGAACCAATAGGCCATGATCTCGGCAGCCGCGCGTGCCATGCCAATCCATGATGTCGACATTGCTGTTGATGACCGCCAGTGGAGCCGGCTTCGGCGGCCCATAGACCGACAATGCCGCAAATCCTATCGATCCAAGGTTGGGTACCAAGCCGGCGTCGATCCTGTTCCAGGGTGGCACCAGCATCGGAACGGCACGTGAGCCGTGCAGGCCGGTTATATGCGACAGCCCGCGAGCCAGATCATCGAGCACCGCCTCGCGTGGCCGATGCGCGCCGAGCTCCTGCTTTTTCTGGTTCTCGGGCGCATGATTTCGGTGCGCCCAGCCATGGATGGCGACCGCGGCATGCGGCGCCTCGTCAAGCCGGACGACAAGCTTCTCATCAGTCAGGGCCGGAATGACGGCCAGAGTGACCGGAACCGCGAATTCACCGGTGAGGTCGAGCAGCCGATCAAGCGCAGGCGTCGGATCCACGGCGTCATCGTCGCGGAGCCAGAACTCTGCCTTACGGTCCGCCCGTTGCCGGCACGCCAGTTCTTCCACCAAGGGCTGCCAGATCCGATCGGATGTCATGAAACCGGGATCTTCGCAAGAAGTTCGGCCAGACGCCCCGCTGCAACACCGAGGGAGCGTTCTTCGAGGATGAAACGTCTGGCTTCCGCGGCCATGATGGTTCTTTCGTCGTTACGGGTGAGAAGCCTTTCAATGGCAGAAGCGAACGCCGCCACATCGCCCGGCGGGGTGAGAAACCCGGTCTGGCCATCCCGCACGACCTCCGGCACGCCGGCGATGTCCTGAGCCACCACCGGAAGGCCGGCGGCCTGTGCTTCAAGATAGGCAACGCCATAGGCCTCGCCGTAACCCGGCCAGACGTAAATTCCCCCACTGTAGAGGACATCCGGCACGGCGGCCGGCTCAATCGCGCCAAGCCATACGATACGGTCGGCGGGCAAGCCGGCGAATTGCGCTTTGACCTCGTCACGGGCAGGCCCATCCCCGACGACGGACATGGTCCAGGGCAGGTGGCCGATCGGACCGAGCGCCTGCGCCAGCATGCGATAGCTTTCGACTTTGTCGCCCGGGCGCATCATGGCGACGGTAACGAGGCGCGTCGGACAACCCCGTGCCGGCATTTCCCAGAATGCCGATGTGTCGATGAAGGGCGAAAGCAGACCGAGAGCGGCGTCGGGAATCGCATCAGCCAGTCCCTGACGATCCCTTTGCGTGAAGCAGATGTTCAGCGCTGCCTGTTCGACGGCTCGCGCCACCAACGCCTGCGTGTCGGCCCACAAACCGGCGTTGCGCCGCCTTGAATAGGAGGCTTCCGCTGTCACACAGGGGATAGCAAAGGCCGACGCCAGTTCGGGTCCGATCAGGTCGGGCGCCTTGTAATAGGGATGATAGCAGAACCAGAGATCGGGCTTGCCGTCACGATCCCAAAGCTTTGTCAGCCGCGCGGCTTCCTCTCGGGCTTCGATCTTGAGCGCATCGAAACTTTTCGGAACCGGTTCGCGTAGATAGAAGCGCAATTCGGATGCCAGTTCGACGCTATGCCCTGCATGCTCCAGCGCCTTGACCAGCGTCCGTGCCATCTGGCGGTCGCCGGAGGCAACGGGATGATTGGGCGACTTCAGCGGCGCGTAGAAGGCAATTCGCATCGTCGGACCCTATCATCGGAAAGCCTGCGCAAGTCAATTTCGAAGCATGATCGACTCACTTTCAAGCAGTGGAATGTGGTATCTGATGCTCATGGAAACAGCTGCAGCGTCCGATCCGTTTGTCGCTTCTTTGCCGGTCTTCGCAAGGTTCGAAAGCGTTGCCGATATCGATAACTATCGGCCTCTCCCGGATGGCTGGGCGCTGGCCACCGCCGACATCGTCGGCTCGACCAAGGCGATCGACGCTGGGCGCTATAAAACCGTCAATATGGCCGGCGCCAGCGTTATCTCGGCGCTGCTCAATGCGCTGGGTCGGCGAGATCTTCCCTTTGTCTTCGGCGGCGACGGCGCGCTCGTGGCGTTTCCCGGCTCGGCACTGGAGATCACCCGCAACGCGCTGGCCGCTGTCCAGAGATGGGTGGCGGACGAACTGGACCTGACCTTGCGTGCCGCAATCGTGCCGATAGAGGATATAAGAGCGCAAGGCCTCGACGTTCGCGTGGCGAGGTTCCGGGCCTCCGAAGCGGTCTTCTATGCCATGTTTGCGGGCGGTGGCGGCAGTTGGGCGGAAGCCGAGATGAAAGCGGGGCGCTACCGCATCGATCCTGCGCCAGCCGGCACACGGCCGGATCTTACCGGCCTCTCCTGCCGCTGGAACCCGATCGACGCCCGGCACGGCGAAATCGTCTCGATCATAGCCATCCCGGGGGCGTCGCGCGACTTGCGCAGTTTTCAGTCTTTGGCTTCCGACATCATCGCCCTTGCCGGGGGGCAGGAACGCGATGGCCACCCGTTGCCGGTGAACGGTCCGGCCTACAGTTTTTCGCCCGCCGGCCTCGATATCGAGGCGCGGGCCATGGCGCCGGCAGGATGGCGGTGGCTGTCGAAGCTGTGGATATTGTTCCAGCTGACGCTTACGGCTGTCAGTGATAGATATGGCTGGACGATCGGCAGCTTCGATCCGAAGATCTACAAACGCGACGTGGCCAGCAATTCGGATTTCCGGAAGTTCGACGACGGCTTGAAGATGACTATCGACGTTGACGCGGATGTGTTGCAACGGATCGAGAACCGGCTGAAACAGGCGGAAGAGGCGGGCATCTGCAACTATGGCCTGCACCGCCAGAAATCGGCCTTGATGACATGCCTCGTCGCCTCGCCGCTGCAGCGCGATCACGTTCATTTCATCGATGGCGCCGCCGGCGGCTATGCGATGGCCGCCGCAAGCCTGAAGGCGAAGGTGCCGGCCTGACGGCAGCTTGCGGAAATCAATTTTCCGCAATATCCGTCGGGGTTCTTGGGGAACCAGGTGAGCCTCGCCATGGGCGCGGTCGGCCTGTCCGAATTGACGGAAAGCAGATTTTTTGGACGCCTCACGATCGACATATGACCGTCTTCTGAACCTGATTTCGACGCGCGCCGCGCAAGTCGGCGTGATCGGGCTGGGCTATGTCGGGTTGCCGCTGGCAGTTGCGATCGCACGCGCCGGCTTCCCGGTTTCCGGCTTCGACATCGAATCCCAGAAGGTCGAGAGCCTGAACAAGGGCCAATCCTACATTGAGGCGGTGACGTCGACAGCCCTTGCCGACCAGGTGGCGAGCGGACGGTTCCGCGGCACTGCGGATTTTGCCGAACTGGCCGTCTGCGATGTCATCATCATCTGCGTTCCGACACCGCTGACGAAAAACCGTGAGCCGGACCTCTCCTTTGTCAGGAACACGGCAGGCACCGTCGCGAAGCATCTGCGTCTCGGCCAGCTGATCGTGCTGGAATCGACCACCTATCCCGGCACCACCGACGACGTGATCAAGCCGATACTGGAAGAGACCGGCTTGCAGTCGAATATAGACTTCTTCCTCGGTTTCTCGCCCGAACGCGAGGATCCCGGCAATCGCAGCTTTGAAGTCGCGACGATCCCCAAGGTCGTGGCAGGCGACGGCATTGAAGCGGCGATACTCGTGCAGGCTTTCTACCAGGGCGTCGTCAAGACCGTCGTTCCGGTTTCCACCACGGCGACCGCCGAGGCGGTCAAGCTGACGGAAAACATCTTCCGCTCGGTCAACATAGCCCTGGTCAACGAGTTGAAGGTCGTGCTCGGTGCGATGGGCATCGATATCTGGGAGGTGATCGAGGCGGCAAAGAGCAAGCCCTTCGGCTACATGCCCTTTTATCCTGGCCCCGGACTTGGCGGGCACTGCGTTCCGATCGATCCCTTCTACCTGACGTGGAAGGCGCGCGAATACGAAATGCCGACCCGCTTCATCGAGCTGGCGGCAGAGATCAACACGGCCATGCCGCGTCATGTGGTCGATGAACTGGCGAAGGCGCTGGACCGGCGCTGCGGCAAGGCGCTCAGCCGCTCGCGCATTCTCATCATCGGGCTCGCCTACAAGAAGAATGTGCCCGACATCCGCGAAAGCCCCTCGTTGCGGCTCATTGAACTCATCGAGGAATGGGGCGGCAAGGCGGAATTTCACGATCCGCATGTTACCGAGATCCCGACCACACGGGAGCATATGACGATCAAGGGGCGGCGCTCGGTCGAATTGACCGAGGCGGCATTGAAGGATTTCGATGCTGTCGTCATTGCAACCGACCACGACGCGATCGACTATCAGGCGATCGCTGATCACGCTCTTCTGATCGTCGACACACGCAATGTTTTTGGCCGCCTCGGGCTAGCCCGAGAGACGGTGGTGAAGGCCTGACGGCGTCTGGGCTGGCGAATTTGTTGCCTGATGTCAGGATCGTGATTGCACTCCGCCGGCAGCCTCGCCACATAATTGCCCTTCGCCGGCTTTTGCCCGAAGCCGGCTTCATTGACTTCGAGGGTCTTATCTCTGGGTCGTTAGTGGCGGATCAAAGGAGAATGGCTCGTCTTCGACGGGTCTCAACATAGCATGAGCACAGCGCAAGCAGAAATTTCCACCATTCTCATGGATAAGGTTGCCGATTGGCTGACCCAATCGGCGTTGGCGGGCGACGCCCTGGAAACATTGGTAAAGGGCTTTTGTGAACGGCTGGCTGCTGCCGGCCTGCCGCTGAAGCGGGTGCATTTGAGCTTTTCGATGCTTCATCCGCTTTATGACGCGCTTGGCTTCACCTGGCTTCGCGGCCAAGGCATGGAAGTGGAAGGCTTCCGCAAAGAGGACGGCGTTCATTCTGACAGATTCCTGACCAGCCCATACTACCATCTGCTCAGCAACAAGCTCGACCATCTGCGGCGCCGGCTCGACCCGTCGATGCCGTCGGAATTTCCTGTTTTCGATGATCTCAGGCTTATGGGCGTGACCGATTACATGGCTTTCGTCCATCCCTTCAACGGCAATACCAGTCAGGGCATGATGGGATCCTGGTCCACCGACAGCGCTGCAGGCTTCAGCGACAACATGATTTCAGCGCTGCTGCGCATCCAGAACCATCTCGCTATCGCAACGAAGATGGCGGTGCTCACCAAGCTGGCCGACAACATGATGACCACTTATCTCGGCGGCGACGCCGGCAGGCGCGTGCTGGACGGCCAGATCAAGCGCGGCGAGGGCGACACAATCCGGGCCGCACTGGTCATGGCCGATATGCGCGGGTCGACAAGGCTTGCCGAAACTTCCGGCCGCGAAATCTACATCGATACCCTGAACCAGTTTTTCGATGCCATTGCTGCACCTTTCAATCGCCGAGGCGGACAGATCATGAGTTTCCTGGGGGATGGCTTCATTGCCGTCTACCCTTGCGAAAGGCACCGCTCGCAGTCCGAGATCGCCTGCCAGGCTGCTCTTGCAGCAGCGCACAAGGCCACCGCACGCATGATGGATCTCAATCTGCGCAGAAAGGAGCAGGGATTGGGCGACATAAAATTTGGCATTGGCCTGCATGTCGGCAATGTGATGTTCGGCAACGTCGGGCTTACCGATCGGCTAACATTCTCTGTCTTCGGCTCGGCTGTAAACGAGGTCCAGCGCCTCCAGACCCTGACCAAGAAATATCCGCACAGCGTTCTCGCCAGCAAAGACTTCGCCGGCTATTGCGGCGCCAACAGCTGGCTGACGCTCGGCAACGAGGAACTGGCGGGCATCAAGCAGAAGCTGACGGTGCTTTCACCCGATCTGTCGGGTGCTCTCGCACTCGATGAGGACGGTGCGCTGGAGCCGATCCACGACCGAATATCCGACGCCGAGCAGGTCATGCTGCTTCATCGCGATGCCGCGCGACTGTCGGCGGGCGACCCGAGGAAGCTCCAGTAACCGCCACGATCTGATCCGAACGCCTTTGGTATGCCGTCCGGTCTCCGGTTCCGCCAGGGAACTGGCGACCGTTTCGAATCCAAGTTGCTCTAGGCTGGCAATGCGTTAGTCTCGCTTTCAGGGCCTGCCGCCGGGCGGGCTGCCAGAGTGGGGCTGGTGTGAGAATGAATTCGGGTGTTGATCTGCTGCGGATCGAGGATGTTGGCATCTCTTTTGCCATTATCGGGGGACCGTTGCATGCCGTCAGGCGTGCAAATCTTCGCGTCCTGCCCGGCAAGGTTACTGCGCTTGTGGGCGAGTCCGGTTCCGGAAAATCGGTTCTCAGCCAGGCAGTGATGGGCATTTTGCCGAACACAGCCCATGTTCGCGGCCGTATCCTGTTTTCCGATCCTGAAAAGCCCGGCACGACGCAGGATATCCTGCAGATGCCGCGTGACGGACCCGAAATCCGGGCGTTGAGAGGCAGCCGCATCGGCAAGATCTTTCAGGAGCCAATGACATCACTGTCGCCGCTGCACACGGTCGGCAATCAGGTCAGCGAATCCCTGCAGATTCATACGCCCATGGCTCGGGCGGAACGCAAGGCGCGGGCCGAGGAAATGCTCGACCTTGTCGGCTTTCCCAACCCCAAGCGCGCCTATGACATGTATCCGTTTGAACTTTCGGGAGGATTGCGTCAACGCGCGATGATCGCCATGGCGCTTATCTGCCGGCCCGCCCTGTTGATCGCCGACGAGCCGACAACGGCGTTGGACGTCACCATCCAGGCGCAAATCCTGCAATTGCTGCGCGGGCTTCAGGCCAAGCTGAACATGGCGATGCTGCTGATCACGCATGACCTTGGCGTGGTCGCCAATGTCGCCGACGAGGTGGTGGTCATGTACCATGGCGAGATCATGGAAGCGGGACCTGTCGAGGCGATATTCCGCCGGCCAGGCCACCCCTACCTGAAGGGCCTGATGGCAGCCGTTCCGCATTTCGACCTGAAGCCTGGCGAAAGGCTAAAGGCGCTCCGCGAGGTGCCGGTGAATGTCGGGAATCTGCTCGGCAAGCAGACGGCGCCGGCATCGAAGGGGCCGGACGACATCCTGCTGTCGGTCAGGGATCTCATAAAGACCTTCACCATCCGCAAGTCCGGATGGTTCGGCGGAGATCATCAAACCTCTGTTCGCGCCGTGGACGGCGTGAGCTTCGATATCAGGCGAGGTGAGTGTCTGGGTCTTGTCGGCGAAAGCGGCTCCGGCAAAACCACCGTCAGCAAGGTCCTCATGCGGGCTGTCACCCCAAACGGCGGCTCTGTGATCTTCAACGGCCGCGATGGTCCGATCGACGTCCTGGAAGCCGAGGGAGACGCCCTGCGCATGCTGCGCGCCAAAATCCAGATGGTCTTCCAGGACCCGGTTTCGTCGCTTTCACCTCGCATGACGGTGGAGAACATCTTGAGCGAGCCGCTGGAGATCCATCAACGTGGCAATGCCGCGTCCCGACTCGCCACAGTCAAGAGCCTGATGCAGGCAATCGGGCTCGATCCGCGCTTCATAAAGCGTTATCCGCACAGTTTCTCCGGCGGGCAGCGTCAGCGTATCGGCATCGCGCGCGCGTTGGCGCTGGGGCCTGAACTGCTGATCTGCGACGAGCCGGTTTCGGCACTCGATGTCTCCGTCCAGGCGCAGATCCTGAACCTTCTGAAGGACCTGCAGAAGGAACTGGGCCTGACCTACCTGTTCATATCCCACAACCTGGCGGTGGTGGACTACATGGCAGACCGCATCGCGGTGATGTGCGGCGGCCGTATCGTCGAGCTCGCGCCGCGCGAAATTCTGCTTAGGAAACCGGTCCACCCCTACACGCGCTCACTGGTCGCCGCAGTACCTTTCCCCGATCTCGACAGGCCGATGGACTTCACAACGCTGAAGCTCGACGGCGCTTCCGACACCAGCACATGGGGACCGCAATTCCGCGACGAGAGCGACAAGGATATGCTGTCGCCGCTCGACCTTGGCGGCGGCCACCTCGTGCTGGCCCGGCGTACGGCCGATGTCAGCGAGTTACGCCATTGATCAGCCGGCGCACCGTCCTTGGACTTATGGCTTCGGCATTTCTGCCGGGCACGTCGCGCGCCGGCGATCTGGAGCCGGAATTTCTTCAGCCGCAGCTGAAGGCCAAGGCGCTGCCGGCACTCGCCGAACGCTTGCCCAAGAACCCGCGCGCGTTGAACCTCGCCGCGATGGGCCGGCAGCCCGGCCAGTATGGCGGCACGCTGCGCACGATCATCGGCAGCCAGAAAGATATCCGGATGATGACGATCTACGGGTATGCTCGCCTGGTCGGCTATGACGAAAAGCTCAACTTGCAAGCCGATATTCTCGAAAGTTTCGACGTAGCGGATGATCGCGTCTTCACTTTCAAGATTCGGGAAGGGCATAAATGGTCTGACGGCAGCCTGCTGACGCCGGAGGATTTTCGCTATTGCTGGGAAGATGTCTGGCTGAACGATGAGCTTTCGCAAGGCGGGCTTGCCCCCGCCCTGCTGGCGAACGGCAAGTCGCCACACTTCGAGATCGTCGATCCGTCGACGGTCCGCTATAGTTGGGATGCGCCCAATCCCGACTTCCTGCCCAAGCTTGCTGCTGCTTCGCCGCTATCGCTGGTTCTGCCGGCCACCTATCTCAAGCAGTTCCACAAGAAATACCAGGATCCAGTCCGGCTCGCCGGCCTAATGAAGGAGAACCGGGCCAAGAAATGGACGCTCCTGCATATCCGCATGTCGCGGCAGTATCGCCCGGAGAACCCGGAACTGCCGACGCTCGATCCCTGGCGGAACCGGACCAAGCCGCCGGCCGAGCAATTCGTCTTCGAGCGCAACCCGTTCTTTCATCGAATAGACGAGAATGGCCGGCAACTGCCCTATGTTGACCGGATCGTCATGAATGTCAGCTCGCCGGCGATCATTTCCGCCAAGACCGGTGCGGGCGAGAGCGACCTGCAAAGCATGGGAATTGACTTCACCGATTACTCCTTCCTGAAGGATGCGGAGAAGCGCTACCCGGTGAAGATGCGTCTCTGGAAACGCACACAGGGTTCGCGGCTGGCGCTGCTGCCCAATCTGAATTGTGCCGACCAGGTGTGGCGTGGCCTTCTTCGTGACGTGCGCGTGCGCCGCGCCCTTTCGCTCGCTGTGGATAGGCGCGAGATCAATTTGGCCGTGTTCTACGGACTGGGGCAGGAAAGTGCCGATACGGTCCTGCCGGAGAGCCCGCTCTACCGGCCGGAATTCGCGAAAGCCTGGGTCGCCCATGATCCCGACCAGGCCAATGCCCTGCTTGACGAGGCCGGGCTTCAGACGCGTGACGATGAAGGCATGCGGATACTTCCCGATGGACGCCCTGCGCAGATCATAGTGGAAACGGCCGGCGAAAGCACGCTGGAAACCGACGCGCTCGAACTCATCACCGATCACTGGCGCAAGATCGGGATCGCCCTGTTCATCCGGACTTCGCAGCGCGATATCTTCCGCAGCCGCGCGCTTGGCGGCCAGATCATGATGTCGATGTGGTCGGGCATCGACAATGGCGTGCCGACCGCCGACATGAACCCGTACCAGCTGGCCCCCACCATCGACGACCAGCTGCAATGGCCGCTCTGGGGTGCTCACTACTTGTCTCATGGCAAGGTCGGTGAGGCGCCCGATCTTCCGCCTGTGGTCGAGCTGGTGGCTTTGCTCAAGCGCTGGAACGCATCGACCGAAGCCACGGAGCGCGCCGAAATCTGGAATTCAATGCTGTCGATCTACACCGATCAGGTGTTTTCGATCGGCACCGTGAACGGAACGCATCAGCCGGTTCTGGCGTCATCGCGGCTGCGCAATCTGCCTGACAAGGCGCTCTACGGCTACGACCCGACCGCCTATTTCGGTGTCTACATGCCGGATACATTCTGGCTTGGAGAGTCCTGAGCGTGCTTCGATATTTGGTCTGGCGCATCGCCGTGATGGTTCCAACGCTGCTGGTCATATCGGCACTGGTGTTCACGATCATCGAACTTCCACCCGGCGACTATTTCGACAGCTATGTTGCCGAGCTTCGGGCTCAGGGCGAAGCGGTGGATTCCGATCGCATCGAGATGATGCGCAAGGACTATGGTTTCGACCAGCCACCGGTCATTCGCTACTTCTACTGGGTCGGCGGGATGCTGCGCGGCGATTTCGGCTATTCCTTCGAATATGAGCTGCCGGTCCGCGACGTCGTCGGGGACCGAATGTGGCTGACCGTGCTGGTTTCCTTCGTCACGATCATCTTCACCTGGCTCATCGCCTTTCCGATCGGCATGTACTCCGCCACGCATCAATACAGCTGGGGCGACTACGGCCTGACTTTCTTCGGCCTTCTCGGGCTTGCCATTCCGAACTTCATGCTGGCGCTGATCCTGATGTATTTCGCCAACATCTGGTTCGGCACATCCATCGGCCATCTCATGGACCAGCAATATCTCGGCGAGCCGATGAGCTGGGCCAAGGCGAAGTCGATCCTCGCCCATCTCTGGATTCCGGTCTTGATCATCGGCACCGGGGGCACGGCAAGCATGATCCGGCGGCTGCGCGCCAATCTTCTCGACGAGCTACACAAGCAATATGTCGTGACCGCGCGCGCCAAAGGACTTCATCCGTTCAAGGCGCTGGTCAAATATCCGCTGCGCATGGCGCTCAATTTCTTCATTTCCGACATCGGCTCTATCCTGCCGGCCATCATCTCCGGCGCCGAAATCACGGCGATCGTGCTGTCTTTGGAAACGACCGGGCCGATGCTGATCAAGGCGCTGCAAAGCCAGGACATGTATCTGGCAGGGTCGTTCCTCATGTTCCTCGCCTTCCTGACGGTCATCGGCGTCCTGATTTCCGACCTGGCGCTGGCGCTGCTTGATCCAAGAATTCGTTTGCAGGGTGGCAGCACCAAATGAGCACGCATTCGCCGCTGCCCGCTCCGGGTGCTCCGCTGCAACACTATGTTTCCAGCGCGCCCTTTGACCTGCAGTCGGTCGAGGCGATGACGCCGGAGCAGTCGAAGGTCTTTCAGGCGTCCCAGTTGCGGCTGATGTGGTGGAAATTCCGGGAGCACCGGCTTGCCGTTGTATCCGGCATATTCCTGGCAGCGCTTTATTTCGGGATACTGATCTGCGAGTTCCTGGCGCCCTACAATCTGCATACGCGAAACATGGACTACATCTATTCGCCGCCGCAGCGGGTGCACCTGTTCCACAACGGCCAGTTCGTCGGGCCGTTCGTCTATGGCCGCCAGATGACGCTGGATATGGACACGCTCAAGCGTAACTACATCGAGAAACAGGATGATGTTCAGCGGATCCGTTTCTTCTGCAAGGGCGACAGTTACCGGTTCTGGGGCCTAATCGAAGGTGACAGGCATCTTGTCTGTCCTGCCGAAAACGGCCAGCTCTTTCTGGCCGGCACCGACAGGCTGGGGCGCGATGTGCTCTCGCGCATCATCTATGGCGCACGCATTTCACTGACAATCGGCCTCGTCGGCATCAGTTTTAGCTTCCTGCTCGGCATTGTGATCGGCGGACTGGCCGGCTATCACGGCGGTATCTTCGACCTGATCGTTCAACGAATAATCGAAGTTCTGCAATCGATCCCCAGCATTCCGCTATGGCTGGCTCTGGCGGCGATCATGCCGATAACCTGGAGTCCGATCCTGATCTATTTCGGCATCACCGTCATCCTCGGGCTGCTCGACTGGACCGGACTGGCGCGGGCCGTGCGTTCAAAGCTTCTAGCCTTGCGCGAGGAGGATTACGTTCTGGCCGCGCAATTGATGGGCGCCAGAAGCAGCCGCATCATCGGGCGGCATCTCATTCCCGGCTTCATGTCGCATCTGATCGCGACGGCGACGATCTCCATACCCGGCATGATCCTGGGCGAGACGGCGCTGAGCTTCCTCGGGCTCGGCCTGAGGGCGCCGATAACCAGCTGGGGCATCCTGCTCACCGAGGCGCGCAGCGTCAGCGTCATCGCGTTCTATCCATGGCTGCTTTTGCCGATGCTTCCCGTCATTCTCGTCATCCTGGCGTTCAACTTCCTCGGCGACGGCCTGCGGGACGCCGCAGACCCCTACAAGTGAGATCGCTATTCCGCCACGCGTCGGCCGCCGACTCCACCCGGTATGATCCTGTCGGCAGCCTGTTCGGTTATTGCAGCGTTCATCGTTCGCCTCTATAGGTGCCGAGACGCAATCGGGGTTTAACACGTCGCCCTCGGGTTTCACCTGTGAACCGTTCTGGTCGCGGGCATTGCCCATCTCTTGAGCTGGTTTCAGGACACACAACGCATATGACTCGCCTTGAGAATTTCATCAGCAGGATGACCGCACAGCGCGACATTCTCGATCAAGTTTGCCCCGAGGTGGCGAAGATGGAAGGCCTGGTGCTCGAGTTCGGCCTCGGCAACGGCCGGACGTTCCACCATCTGCGCGAGCGCCTGCCCGGACGCCGGATCGTGGTGTTCGACCGCGAACTTAGCGCACACGCCAGCTCAATTCCCGACGCTGAAGACTTCGTGCTCGGCGAAATACGCGAGACGGCGAAGAGGTTCATTGGCATCGACGCGGCTCTTGTTCATGCTGACATCGGCACCGGCTATGACGATCGCGATGCAGTGACCTCTACCTGGCTCCCCGATCTGATCGCGCGCCTGCTTCGCGTCGGCGGCTTCGCGGTCAGCGGCACGCCGCTCGAGCACCCGCTGTTGCAACGCCTCCCGCCGCCGCCTTCGGTGCCCGCCGATCGTTATTTTGTCTGCAGGCGCGTGTGAGGAGCCGAGACGACCCGAATATTTGGCGGCCAAATCTTCGGGGCCAAATCTTCGGGTCCAAATCTTCAGGGGATCATATATACTGCTATCTCCCGCTCAATGCCGCGCAGCGAGACCTCGTGGGGCACGGGCGTCAGCGCGTTCCTGTGCAACAGATCGGCGGTGAGATTGTCGTTGACCACGGCACGAGTGGCGAAGATCGCCTGTGCGTTGGCAAGGTTCTGGACCCGCGAAGCAATGTTGACCGTCTGGCCGAAATAGTCCTGTCGCTCGTTCATAGACACGGCGATGCAGGGGCCGGCATGGACTCCGATCTTGAGCAGCAGATCCTCGCGCCCGCTCTTGTCGTTGAGCTCACGCATGGCATCGCGCATCCTGAGGGCCGCAGCAATCGCACGATCGGGCGTCGCGAAGGTCGCCATCACCGCATCACCGATCGTCTTCACCACCGCGCCTGCCTCCGCCGCGACGATCTCGTGCAGAACCTGGAAATGCACGCGCACGAGATCGAAGGCTGAAAGATCGCCAACCCGCTCGTAAAGCTCGGTCGATCCGCGCAGGTCGGTGAACAGGAAGGTCAGGCTGGTGATTTTCAGGCGCTGGTCGATGTCGAGCGTATCCGTGCGATAGAGATCGCGGAACGTCTGGTTGGTGAGCAGGCGCTTGGCAGTCAGGAAGGGCCGGCGTTTGCCCAGGAGATCATGCAATTCCTGGCCGGCGATGAAGACCGTCGGCAGCACGCGGGTGTCGGTCCTGTTCTCCAGCGAAATGCGCAACGGGCCGGGTTGCATCTCCAGCGTCTGGTTCTGGACATGGTCGCGGTCGAAGACCAAAGAGAGGCTTCGGCGCTCTTTTGTTGGTTCGCCCTTCCCGTCGATGAACTGCGCTGAATGGGTGACCGGCTCGAAGACGATGACGAACTCAGACGGAAGCTGGATGGGCAGAACCGCCTTTTCACCGGGGGCAAGCTCGATATCCTCCAGCGAGAACGCTTCTATCTTTTTCGCGAAATCCTCTTCCGGCAGATCGACGCCGGACGCCCAGTAGATCTGGCGGAAATATTCCACCAACGGCAGTTCGTGTGGATTGTGAGCGGCAATCCTGCGCACGCGGGGACTGACGGTGAATGTCACCTCGACCATCTCGTCGAGGGTCGGCGAATAGCCCTCGGAGCACAGCGCGCAGGTGTATTCGTCCTTCTGCAGGGTTTTCAGCGTGGCGTTGGTGTCGAGCACGCCGCCACAGCCGGGGCATAGAACATTCCAGGAAATGTCGAAGATGCCCACCCGCGCCGCATGGAGAAAGGCGCTTATGGCGCGTTCCTCGTCGAGGCCATGCTTGCTGGCGAAGGCTGGCGCATTGATGCGGCAAAGTTCGCGGTCCTTGCCCTCCGCGATGGTTCGCCTGATCGCGTCGATTGCCTGCGGATCGACATCGGTCGATTGCCGCAGAAGTGAGAACAGGTCCTGAGCTTCGTTCATCGTGCAGGCTCCGGAAAATGCGCCCCGGAGGCGTCTTTGGTCCGAGTGCTCCATCTTACTTCGAAACGCATCGTACGGCCATTCGAATAGATAGGCCTGGTGACGGTTCAATTTCCATTCGGCGGATTTTCACCGGCCGCAAGCGGCACTATGATGGGTCCATGGGGCATTCATCTTTGGACTTTCTCCCATGCCGGCATCCAACAACCCGCCATTTCCCGCGGCCCTGCGCCTTTTCTCCGTGGTGGTCATCATCGTCCTGATCGTCGGCGCCGGCCTGTTTTTCGCGCCTGTGCTGGTCAAGCCACGCTGGCCTTGGGCCGTCACGCCTTTCAATGCCCGCTTCCTCGGCGGCTTCTACACCGCCGAAATGGTCGTGATGGCGGCGCTAGTGGTCTGGAATCGCTGGTCACCCGGCCGGCTCGTGCTCGTCATGGCCTTCATCTTCACCGCCATTGTGTCGGTGGCTTCGTTCATCAATCTCGGCTATTTCAACTTCGAGCGCAAAGCGCCCTGGCTCTGGTTTTTGGTCTATCTCGCTTCGGTCGCGGTATCCGGGCTGTTCCTGTGGCGGGCCAGGGCCCGTCCTTCAGCAAAAGGCGTTACCTTAACCCCCGTGTGGCGCGGCTACATGCCGGTGGAATCGGCGATCCTTGGGCTCTATGGCGTCGGCCTGTTACTGTTTCCCCTGACATTCGGCAGCATCTGGCCATGGCCGATCGATGCCTTCCACGCTCAGGTCTACAGCGCCATCTTCCTGGCCGGTGCGGGCGGTATATATCTCGTCTGGAGAAGCGCGCCGCGCGAGGAACTGCTGGTGCTCGGCTTGGCGCAGTTTCTGGTTGGCCTGCTTGCCATTCTTGGCCTCGTCATCACCGACGCTGCGGTGCACCGGATCGACTGGACAGCGACCGGAACATTGTGCTGGCTCGCCCTTTTCGGCTGGATCGGCATCAGCGGCGTCTTCAAACTCTACGCCGCCTCCCGGTATTTTAGCTCGCAACCGGCATCATAGGTTGCAGAGACGGCTGGATTTTCAGGTGACGTCCGGTGCATCGTGGCGGCCGATTGCCTTCGCCGGGAAAGCCATGACCAGCACGACCTCGCCATCCCCAAAGAAAATCCAGCCGCAGCTCCGGTCCATCCGGCTAAGCGATGCGGAGGCGCTTTGCGCTATCTTCAACATGCCGGGCTTCCGCTGGGGCACGCTCAGGATGCCTTTCGAGATGGTGGAGCAGGTGGAGCGGCGCATCGCCAAGTCCGGCCAGGAAACCACCTGGATCGTTGCCGAATTGGATGGCAGGGTCGTCGGCCATGGCAGCCTGGTCGTGCAGGGTTCGCCGCGCCGTTCGCATATCGGCGAGATCAATATCGGCCTTGACGATGCCTTTGTCGGCAAGGGTATCGGCTCTGCCATACTTGGCGCGCTGCTTGACGTGGCCGACAACTGGCGCGCCCTGAAGCGGGTCGAATTGACCGTCTATGCCGACAACGAACCGGCCATCCGTCTCTACACAAGACACGGCTTCAAGGTCGAAGGCCGACATGTGAAGGCCGGTTTTACCGACGGCCAGTACAATGACCTCCTGAGCATGGCCCGGCTGCGGTTCTGAGATGCGCTGTTTGGCCTGTCAATTTCGTCTCACACCATTTTGATCAGAGTTGACAGTCCAAGTGTGGGCCGGCCGTATCCAGCAAGTCCTGTCTCCCTTGGCGTTTGCACGGCAAGCGGCTAGACGGGACCAATGACCGCCGTCTTTGACCCCTCCCCTACGCCTCCGGTGGAAATCCTGGCAGTGCTGTCGCTGCTCTGCCCGGAAGTCGTGCGCGACATCGAGCAGAACTGGAATGCACCGGTTTCCGATTACGCCCGCCATCTGTGGCGGCCGGTGGCAAGGCCTGCATCGGGCCCGGCGATCGCTGCCCGCTCGATCCTGCGCGAAGTCCTGCACCAGCGCCTTGGTGTGATCATGCAGCCTGAAGAGATCGGCAAGGTCCTCGACGAGTTCGAGTACAGACCGGTGATTCAGTCCGGCCTGCACTGCCTGCTCCTGATGGACCGGATCACCTTCGATGCCCTCCTGCTTGCCTGGCTCGGCGCGGTCGAAAACGGGCTGTCGGCCTTCTTCAGCTTCATGGGAACGACGATGACCATGGAGACAATTGGCCGGGAGGGGCCGGGATGGCTCGATGTCGGTGACGACAAGGTCAACCTGTTTGGCATGGGGCGCCACAAACTGTGCCGCAAAAGCGCCTGCGTGGCCGGTCCCGTCACCCTCAACAAGTGCGCGCTCGAAGCAGTGGGCGACGAAACGGATGCCAGCCGCTGGCTGGGCACACTGCTTGCCAGCCAGGACAAGGTGTTTGGAACCGCCGCCGATGCGCTGACAGCCCTCAACGAGGATCTGGTCGCTGATTGGGATCGTTCCGGCATGGCCCAGCCGGTTTTCATCGATGATCGGCTCGCCGCGGCTGCCATGGCGCGGCATCTGGAAAATGACGGCAGCCTTGTTTCCAGGCTGCTCCTTGAGCCCGCAAGGCGCCAGCGTCTCGAACGTGCCTTGCAAGCAGCCGCATCGAGCCCATTTGGCAGGTTCCTGCCCAATGCCACGGCCTATTTCTGGGGTATCCGCGAGGAGCGCGTGCGCAAGCTCGTCCTCGATAACGGGCACCTGATCGAGCCTGGCAGGCCGCATGGTCTTTCCATCCCGTTCGAGCGACCGCATCTCAGGCAGGCGCTGCTGGACGGCATGCTGCTGCCGAACTTGTTCCTGATGTTCCTGGTCCTTGCCATATTGCCGCGCGTGCGGGTTGTGGGCGGCCTGAGACAGATTGGTTATGTAGCGCTTTTCCACTCGATCCTGCTGGCTGCGCTAGATGAAAACGCGCCGGAAGAGCGCGATCTGGCTGCGGAGTTGCAGGTTCGGGAAAATGCCTGGGGCATGCGGGTCATCGACGAAAAGATCTCGGTCCGCGAGCAGCTTGCCGGCCTGCCGGAAGGGGCGGTCTTCCCGGACCTGCTCCGGCAATACCGTTTGCGGACGTTTGCCGAGGCGACCGACGACCTGAAGCTGGTTCGCGAAAACGCCCGATGGCGCAAGATCGGCCAGGCAGAGATCAAGGCGAACTGAGCCTACTTCAGGTTGATTTTCTGGTGCGCAACCGCAAGCGACGGGGATCTATCGGTGAGCCTCTGGCGTCTGATCCGGCCGCTTCCTTGACGCTGATGCCTTTCGGGATTTCGACGACGGCTTCCGCCTCGATCGGCAGCGCTCTGCCACCGGACCCACACGGATCGCTCGATACCCATTTGCGCTGCCGCTTGCTGGTCGACGGCTATCGGTTCATTCTTGTGAACCTTGGCCGTGAAGTGCGTAGCGAGATCACGCCGTCACGGCCCCTAGTGAGGTCTTGTTCGATGGACTGCTCGGGCTGCGGTTTCGAGGTTGAGGGCGGTTACGCTTTCTGTCCGAGGTGTGGCAGGCGCCAGCCCGTGCCATGCGCCAGTTGCGGCTTCCGCTGCGCACCTGATTTCGAGTTCTGTCCGAAATGTGGGGCAAGCGTCGGTGCGCCCGCAAAAGCCGTCGAACGGCCTGCTCCGACGCCAAGCCGGACCACTGTGCAGCCTTCTCGAACTCCGTCGCTGCTTCCGAACATCGAAAGCGAAGATGGGCAGTATCCCGTCTCTGACGCCGATCGCCGGACGGTAACGGTCCTGTTCGCCGACCTTTGCGGCTTCACGACACTCAGCGAGCAGCTCGACCCCGAGGTCATGCAAGCGCTGCAGAACGAACTGTTCAAGGAATTGACGGCGGCCGTGCGAAACTTTGGCGGTTTCGTCGACAAATTCATCGGCGATGCACTGCTCGCTTTGTTCGGTGCGCCGGTCGCGCATGAGGACGATCCGGAACGTGCGCTTCGCGCCGCTCTCGACATGATCGCCCGGACGGCGCGGCTCGGCGAAAGCACCCCCCACTCCGGCTCGCCTCTGTCACTCCATATCGGCATAAACACTGGTCCGGTCGTCACTGGCGGATTGGGCGTCGGCACCGCCAAATCCTATTCGGTGACCGGCGATACAGTGAATACGGCGCAACGCCTGCAATCGCTGGCCGCACCAGGTGAGGTGCTGGTAGGCGAGCTCACTCACAGGCTGACCCGGCATGCCTTCTCTTACGAGTCGCTGGGTGATGTCGTGCTTCGCGGCAAGGCTGGCAGTGTGCTCGTCCATCGACTGGATGCACCGCTTGCGGCGCCGCGTGCAGCGCGTGGGCTCGAGGCGCTCGGCCTCAGTGCGCCGATAATAGGTCGTGGTGCGGAGCTCAATAGAATGCTGGCGAGCCTTGACCAGGCGTGCGGCGGCTCGGCCCAACTTGTCCGCCTCGTCGGAGAAGCCGGTATCGGGAAATCGCGGCTGGTGAACGAGTTCGTCGCCCGCGTCGGCGACGAGGATCGTTTTCGCAACGTCGCCGTGCGGCAGGCCACGTGCTCACCGCTGGGCGAACAATCATTTGGCGCCTTGGGCGCAGTGGTGCGCAGCGCTGCCGGGATGATGCAAAACGACAATGGGGACGAAATGCGGGGGAAGCTCGCAGGCTTGCTTGCCGATCTCGGCCTGCAGGGCGAGGAGGCGAAGCGGCTGATGCCTTTGCTCTACCATGTGCTTGGCCTTGGCGACCCCGATACCACCTTGCAGCATGTCGAGCCCGAGCAGCTGCGGCGGCAAATTCTCTACGCAGTCCGCACAATCATCGAACGGCGGCTTGCGTTGTCGCCGCTGTTGATTGTCGTCGAAGACCTGCACTGGGCCGACGCCGTGTCGCTCGAGGCACTACGTTTCGTGATGGACAGGTTAGTGCGCACGCGGTTGATGGTGCTGGTCACGCATCGTCCGGCGCCGGACAATGACCAGCTCGACTCAAGTCGGGTCAGTCACACAGCGCTGAGGCTTTCGCCCCTCAACAGCGATGACGGACGCAGCCTGCTGGCGGCGCTTTTCGGCGAGAGCTGGGTAAACTCCGCGGGAGGGCTTCTCGACCAGATTCTCGAGCGCGCGGGCGGCAACCCCTTTTTTGTAGAGGAGATCGTTCGCGGTCTTATCGATCGCGGTGTACTGATGCGCGAGGGCCAGCGATGGCGGACTGTGGCAGGCGAAGTGGCAACCGGCATTCCCGCCACTATCCAGGCAATGTTGCTTGCTCGCGTCGACCGGCTGCCCCAAGAGGCGCGCCGGTTGGCCCAGGAAGCCGCGGTAATCGGCCCGCGCTTCAATGCCACACTTCTGAAAACCGTGACAGCCGACCCTGGCCGGCTAGAAGCCGGCTGCGAACTGCTTTGCGATGCGGAAATCATCGAGGAAGTTGCCGGATCAGGCTCGGTCTCGTCGCAAGGCTACCGCTTTACGCAAACACTGCTGCAGGACGTGATCTACCAGAATCTGCTCCTGCAACGCCGGACCGACATCCACGGGCGGGTCGGCGCTGCCTTGGAGCAACTGTGCGGCGACAAGCCGGAACGGCTCGAGGATTTGACCGTGCTCGGTTATCATTTCGCACAGAGCGCCGAGCGGGAGAAGGGCGCGCATTACCTACAGGCGGCGGGCGATCGCGCTCGCATGATATACGCCAACGACGACGCCCTTCGTTTCTACGATCGAGCACTGACTGCGTTGGGCGCGATCGGGCAAACACCGCTCAAACTGGCAATTGCAGAGCGCATTGCCGATTTGAGCGGCCCGGTAGGCCGCCGCGAGATCGCGCACCACCACTACGAGACGGTGTTGCAGGCATACCGCGAGTCAGCCAATCGTGTCGCTTCGGCGCGAGTTTTGCGTAAGATCGGTCGGCTGCTCTGGGACGTCGGCAAGCGGGACAACGCAGAATCCCGCTATGCTGAAGCGGCAGCGCTCCTCGATGGAGCGGATGCTCCGATCGAGCAAGCGCAACTCTGGCAAGAACGTGGCCGACAGGCGTTCCGTAGCGGAGATCACGCTCTCGCGGTAAAATGGGCAGACGCGGCGCTGGATTGCGTACGCACTCTGACAACGGAGCATGTCTCCGAGGTAGGATGTGACGCCACTCTTGTGACCGCCGAGGCACTTAATACCAAGGCTGTTGCGCTGGCTCGCCTTGGGCGAAGCCGTGAAGCCGTGCGACAGGTTGAGCGTAGCATTGAATTGGCCGAAGCCGCCGGTCTACTGGGCGCGGCCTGTCGCGGCTACACCAATCTCGGCGTGCTTTACACGACTATCGATCCGGCACAGGCGATGGAGGTCTGTCGGCGCGGTCTTGAAGTGGCGCGCCATATTGGTGATTTGGGTTTCCAGGCGCGCCTTCTCGCCAATCTGGCTGTCGCTTGTTGTACTTTCACGGATCGCTGTCCAACGGAGGGCGTGCCTGCTGCCGAGAAGGCCATCGAGATCGACCGGGCGCTCGACCAGCGCGAGCACCTGGCGGTGCCGTTGATCGTGCTTGGGCAGATCCACCAGTGCCACGGCCGTCCGGAACTGGCGGTCGGCTTGTTCCACGAAGCACTCGACGTAGCCCGCGAAACGGGCGAACCCCAACTGCTGTTTCCGTGCTATGATGGTCTCGCAACGCTTAATCTCGACCTCGACAATCTGGCCGAGGCCGAACGCTACTTTTCCCTGGCGCAGGGCATATGCGCCCAGCACGGGCTCGACCCGGAAGCGCTTGTGGTGCTGCCTTTTCTCGACTAGCCGGGTTGGAGGTTGGAAATGTCCGCGCGTAGTGACTTGGTACCGCTTCAACCGGGCGACCGTGCGCCGAACTTGGTACTCGACGCCATTACCCAGGAAGGCAAGATCGCGCTTGACCACTATCGCGGACAAAAACCGGTGCTGGTCGGCCTGTTTCGAGGTCTGCATTGTGCGTTTTGCCGGCGCTATATCGCCGCCCAGGCGCGGCTTGATCCGGAGCTGCGCGAAAAGGGCGTGGAGAGCCTGACGGTGGTCAACACCCCCATCGAACGGGCGCGCCTCTATTTCCGCTACCACCCGATGCCGAATCTGCTTGCGGCCTCCGATCCTGAGCGCGCTTCACATCGTGCTTTTGGACTGCCCAATCTCGAATTCACCCAAAACGAGACGAACTGGCCGTACAAGGTCTCGATGGCAGCGGTAAAGGATATGCGGGTCGACCTACCAGGCGAGTTGCCCGGTCCTATGGATCCTATTGCGGCCACCGAAATCCTCAACAAGAGGGACCATTACGAAGTGACCGAAGCCGACGAGCAGATGGTGGCAACGGGACACGGACAACTGGTCGGTCAGTTCCTGCTGGACCGGCAGGGGATCGTCCGCTGGAGCTTCACGGAGGTTCCAGAGGGTGGGCGATACATGTTTGGGGCGCCAAACCCGGAGGAGCTGATGTCAGCCGTGTCCCAAGTCGCCCAATAGACTTGCGAACGAGGTAAACGGGCGGGGCACTGAATGACACTGACAAGTTCGCCGTTCATTCGAGCACGGCCTCGACAGTGGCAACAAAGTCGTCGAGCGAGCGGTCCCCGCGAATCTCGATGCGCGGAAGGTCGATGGGATCGCAATTGAGGTCCGCCGGCCCGTGTTTGCTGCCGAAGCCGATTCGATAGCCGCACTCCTTGGCCAGCCGGCCAAGCCGTCGGTCGGTGACAGAGAAGGGTGCCGCAAAAGCCGTGGTTGGCCGACCGGTCCACCGTTCGATGAACATACGAGATCGCAGGAGCTCGGCGGCCAAGTCAGAGCTCGACAGACCATCGATCGCGCGATGCGTCGCCAGATGGCTTCCGAAGAACGCACCTTCGGCGGAGAGGCGTCGCACCGTCCCGGCGTCCATAAGCTGCGTCGGCTGACCGCTGTCGGCGTCCCACTGTGCGCTTGCGCCCACAAGGTCCGTCACCAGGAACACTTCCGCGGTCAGGTCGTTCGCGCGCAAGGTCGGCCAGGCATGGTCGGCAAAGTTCTGGAAGCCATCGTCGAAGGTGATGAGGACCGGGCGGCCAGCGAAAGGCTGACGGTTGGCGATGGTCTCTTCCAGCTGCTCGGACCTAATTGCGTGAAAGCCATTGGCGCGCAGCCATGCCATCTGGCTGACGAATGCGGCGCGCGTGAGCCGAAAACGGGCGAGCGCGGCCGGACCTTCATCGGAGACGCTGTGATACATGAGGACAGGGATACGCTGCCGCCGCTCGCTACGCGCAACGTCGCGGCGCAAGGCCCGCGCCCCGCCCCAGACGATGTTTCGCGCGACCCCAATTTCGAGACGCGCGCGGATTGGGACGTAATCGATTGTCGGTTCCGTCGCCACATCTCCAGGTGAGAGGCGGCGGAAGCGGTCTATGCGATAGAGCTCGGTCTGGATCGATTGATCGAGGACGAGGCCTTCGGTCCCTGCCAGCGTCTCCGAGATCGCTTGTGCACCGAACGTGTTCCAGTCGAAGCCGGTCCTTTCAACATTGTCACATAACACGAATGCGTGTGCGTTGATGAAACTGCCGCCAGGCGCCAATGCCTCAACGATTTTCTTGGCGATGCGCCGCAACTCGGCGAGATCTTCCAGGTAGTAGAGCACTTCCGAACAGACGATCAGGTCCATCTCACCAGGCAGCGTGTCGGCCGAGAAATCCAGTACGCCGAACTCGACATTCGGCTGATCGCTGCATCGCGCGCGCGCTCGCTCGATGGCTACGGCGGAGATGTCGGTTGCGGTCAAATGGCCCACATGCGGCGCCAGCTGCCGCGTGAAGTGGCCCTCCGCGCAGGCCAGCTCAAGCGCCCGTCCGATAGGACCGGTAGGCAGGATTTCGAGCTGCCGCTCGTATTTTTCCTGCTCATAGGAGGAACCGTAGTTCCAGGGATCCTCGGTCGCGAAATAGCCATTCCAGAACGACGTGCGATCCTTGTCGTGCCTGGGCCGTGCGCGGCGCGGCGCCGCAGGAGGCTCCGCAGGTTCGGCGCTCGACCGAACCAGCTCCCGCGCTTGCGCGGCCAATTGCGCGAGTTTGCCAA
Source organism: Mesorhizobium sp. WSM4846 (assembly GCF_055811415.1). Lineage (NCBI taxonomy): Bacteria > Pseudomonadati > Pseudomonadota > Alphaproteobacteria > Hyphomicrobiales > Phyllobacteriaceae > Mesorhizobium > Mesorhizobium sp. WSM4846. Next base: position 143,760 of record NZ_JBVVPZ010000004.1, on the reverse strand, counting down.
AGTGGCTGTCCGGATCAGGCCCGCGTTCGGCTGTGGCTGACAATGCCTCGGCTGCAGATATGTTTGACTTGTCGGCACCGGCGCCCTGTTGCGGGGCATGTACCGGCGGTCGCCTCGCAAGCCGCGCGGCATTCTGTGTAAGCCGCTCAGGGGGCACGAAATCCCGGATCAATTCAATCCAATGGCGCCTTGTCACTTTCCCGAGTACGCCGAACTGTGCGACAGCCTCGATCTGGCCATCCATCGTCAGATAGGCATAAATTTGATCGATTCCGTCCGGAAGTTCGATCGAGGTCGGATTTTGAATATCGACGCGAATTCCAAGCGTCCGCGCCAGCCTTCGCGGCGCGGCAAGATCGTCTACGTCGAGAAGCATTTGCTCAAGCTGATACTGGACGCGGCGACCCGCGACGGGATTGTCCCAGACCTTGCCGAGTTCGATGATCAACTCGGTGATGGAGCCGCCGAACCTGTCCCATTTGGCAGCCAATTGCGCTGGCACCGATAGGGTTCCTACCATAAGGCCATCGAAGGCCACCTTGGCGATGTCATGCGCCCACTTACGTCCTGCCGGGAGCGCGCGCAGGGTCTGCGGGCTGATCGAGCGGCGGCCGCTGCCGCAATCCGACGCGGCGTTCCACAACGCGAACCACGCGAGTGCTTCGGAAGCGGTGCCGCCGTTCGCCTCGATCGCTCCATTGGCATGAGCCGATGCCGGCTGTTTGACCCTGGGATCAGCAGAAAAGCCGCGGGCGATCACGATTTTCGCATCTGCCAGCATCTGCGTCGAATTGCGGGAGAGCGCGTTGGGGCTGATACGATAGAGAGCGAGCGGCTCGTCGACCATCACCCAATTTTTGCCTAGACGTGCGAGGCGCTGCCACAGATCCCAGTCCTCGCAGGTGCGCAGCGACACATCGAAACCGCCCAACTCGACAATTGTCTCCCGGTCGACGAGCAGCGCGTGAGTGCGGATGGCACACCGGCGCGCGAATGTTTCGAAGGGCTGGATCGCAACCTCCGTCGGGATGCTCGACGGGGTGAGTTCGCCATCGGGCATCACGCGCCGGGAACCGCAATAGGCGGCGACTGCATCGGGCGCGGTTTTCAGTGCGGCCAGCATTTTCGCAAGGAAGCTGGCGTCCACCCAATCGTCCGCATCCAGGAACATGAGCCAGCTTCCGCGCGCTGTCGAAATCCCGCTGTTGCGCGCGCCGGCGGCGCTATACGCGCAAGAGCTCAACGTCCGAAACCGGGCATCGCGCTCCACATAACCGGCGATGATCGCGGAGGTGCGGTCAGCGGAGGCGTCGTCGATGACGATCGCCTCCCAATCCACTATTTCCTGATCGACAAGGCAATCGAGTGCGCGCGGCAGCGTTACCTCCGCGTTGTGCGCAGGAACCACGATTGAAACCAAGGGATTATGCGCCACGCCGTCTTACCCGCGCCTGGTTCGAAGGTAGAACAAGCGTCCCGAAACATAGCCGGCGATTTCCTGCCAAAGGAAACGTTCCTCAGCGACACTGCGTCCAAACAGTCTCCTGCGAACGCTTCCGAGCCGCCGCGACGCCGCCATTTGGCTGCAGAGCGAGCTTGCTCCTGTCGTGCTACAGATGTTGGAGCCGGGCGCAGCATTCGCATCCGTGCCGCCGAGCTTGGGCGCCAGCTGTCGCAGAGGGACGTCAAGGCCAAGCATGCCGCATACTCATGTCGTCGGTCCCCGGAGTCGGCGCCATGGCCACAAGCTGCGGTCCCTGGCATCGTGCAATAGCTATGGCAACCTGACGTCTTTTGCAATCGGGGCGCAATAGATGCAAGCCCACTGAAGCGTTGGTGTGAATGACTGCAGTGATTGGGACTATTGCTCCCCTGCTATCGACCGAAACGCCTCGATTCCGAGGTGCATTCTCGAACAGCCATTCTCCGTGCGAAAGAAGACCTTCCTTCTACCGTTGGGCCCGCATCGGAAGCTGATCGTCGCAGTATACAGCCGGGTGCGAGACAGTATGCGCACCGCCAGACCTGCTATTTTAGATACTTCTAATGAATATGCGCTACTCAATTGAGTTCCCAGTAGCTATAGACTGACATTGTATTACTAATTTCTATAGTAGATTGCGTCAAATGGTCGATTAGATTAGCCGGTTATGCCTGCTATAACGAAGAGATGTGCGAGCGACGTAACTCGGAACCCGTTCATTTGCCGCTAGTCAAGAGATGTAAAAGGAACCCACGAATTGGCTTAAGGCAAGAAGATTCCGGCTTGCGAGTCGGCTATTTTGCTGACATGTTTGGGCGTTTTTGAGTTTTGCACTGTGGCAGGTGTTCAAATGAAGGGGCATAAGGATGGCTAAGGAATCTTCGAGTACCGCTTCAGCAAGTAAAGCGGACGAAAATCTGATAGGTAATGCAGATGGAAACGGGCTGGCCTTCATGGGGGTCCAGGCCCGCGAGGCCGGCGTCTCCGGCGACGCTGTAGGTGTCGACAAGATACGTGATCTGCTGTTCGGCAACCAGATGCAGGACTACGACCGCCGTTTTTCCAAGCTTGAAGAACGGTTCTTGCAGCGCTTCAAGGATGTCGAATCCGAGGCCAAGCGCAATCTTGAAATGTACGAGTCAAATGCAAAAAAGCAGGTCGAATCGCTCGCGGCGCAATTGCGGAACGAAAAAGATGCACGAGCCGAGGCCGACAAGGAGATTGACCGGAATCTTCGCGAGCAAAATCAGGCGCTTGAAAAGCAGGTGCGCGCGTTGTCGGATCAATTGAGCGAGCTTGAGCGCGAAGTGGCGGACCGGATAAATCGAAGCGATCAATTGCTGCGTGAGGAAATCAAGCAAAAGAATGAAAGCATTCAGATGCTGATTGAGAAAATGTTTTCCGATCTCAGCAACGTCAAGACCGACCGAAATCTTTTGGCCGGCCTGTTTGTCGAGGTTGCAAAATGTTTAAATCAGGATCCCGTCGGCAGCAAGCACAACTCGGAACGCAGCTGGAAAGTGAGTTGATCGGAACTTGACGTCGACCGTCGACCCAATCAGCCTTCCTCAAAGAGCAGCTTCGAACGATCCAGAGATTGATCGCGAGGCTCTGGCTAATCTTTTGGTCGAAATTGCTCGGAACGTCGATCCGGACTATCGTGCGCGTCTCTACGGAGTTCCAACCGCCGATCCTCGCATGGAAACGCTGCGCCAGTTGCTGGTCGGCCGCGAAATTTCGGAGCTTTCACGAGTTGCGCACCTGCTCGACGAACCTGAGCAGCTTGCGTCTGCAGTGGGGGGTGTTCTCCCCAGTGCAGCCGCACGTGCGCCTCAGGTGCAACTCGGCGAGGCCCTTACGCCAGCTGTCGAGAGGGCCGTGCAACGGTCCATCCAGAAGAGCCCGCGTACGCTTACGGATATATTATACCCGGTGTTTCTGCCGGCAATTCGCAAGTCGATCGGGGAAAAGATCGATCAGACCTTTCAGTCGCTGAATGAAACTTTAAGACATATATTTACCTGGCATGGTCTCAAGTGGAGATTTGAAGCTTGGAGAACGGGTGCAAGCTTCTCAGAAGTTGTTCTTAAGCATTCTCTTGTCTATCGCGTAGAGCATGTCTTTCTCATCAACCGCAATTCCGGTATTTTGATAGCGCATGTAACTGCAGATAATGCAACAAGCGAAGATCCTCAACTCATTTCTTCGATGCTTAGTGCTATTCAAGATTTTGTGAAAGACTCATTTAACGAGAAAGAACAGAGCGGCCTGGACACTATCCGTTTCGGGGAGCTTCGTCTTTGGTCGGAAGTTGGACCGTTTGCGACCTTGGTCGCGGTGATCCGGGGAAATCCGCCAGAGGAATTACATGAAATCGTTCGCGATGTGTTGTTTCGCATCCATGATGAATACTCACAGGCTTTAGAGCAGTTTGACGGCGACAGTTCGCAGTTGGCCGGCATAGAGACGCAGTTGCGGACCTGCGTTGAACTGAAGCAGGAGGACTCAAACCAGGGATTTCCGTGGCTGGTGGTGGCTGCAGTCCTGCTGGTTTTGATTCCGGCAGGCGGTTGGTTCTTTCTATCCTGGCAATCCGGGCAACGCTGGCAGGCCTATGTGTCGCGGCTGAGTACCCAGCCGGGCATCATCGTTGCCGAACAAAAGATGCGCGATGGCCAGTTCTATATTGCC
>NZ_JBVVPZ010000004.1:0-139486 GCF_055811415.1 Mesorhizobium sp. WSM4846 | reverse complement strand
GGCCTGAGAGACCCGCTTGCCGCCGACCCGCAGGCTTTGCTGTCCGGAACGCAGGTCGATCCCGCCCGCGTTCATTCGCAGTGGCAATTCTATCAGAGCCTTGATCCGGAGTTCGTGCTGAAGCGGCTAACGGCGTCGCTGACCCCGCCGAAATCGGTTCGGCTTTCGATTGTCGAGGATCGCATCGTTGCCGAGGGTGAGGCTCCCGACACCTGGATAGATCGGGCACGCGCAGCGGCCCGACAGCTTTCGGCAGGCGGACCGGTATTCGACATCTCCAAGGTTCGTGATGTGAGCCCCGAAGCACGCGCGGCGGAGCACTGGCAGGCCTATGTGTCGCGACTGGGAACCCAGCCGGGCATCATCGTTGCCGAACAAAAGATGCGCGATGGCCAATTCTATATTGCCGGCCTGAGAGACCCGCTTGCCGCCGACCCGCAGGCTTTGCTGTCCGGAACGCAGGTCGATCCCGCCCGCGTTCATTCACAGTGGCAATTCTATCAGAGCCTTGAGCCGGAGTTCGTGTTGAAGCGGCTAACGGCGTCGCTGGCTCCGCCGGATTCAGTACGACTTTCGATCGTCAATGATCGCATCGTTGCCGAGGGTGAGGCTCCCGACACCTGGATAGATCGAGCACGCGCAGCGGCCCGACAGCTTGAGGCAGGCGGACCGGTATTCGATATCTCCAGGGTCCGTGATGTGAGCCCCGAAGCACGCGAGGCGGAGCGCTGGCAGGCCTATGTGTCGCGACTGGGAACCCAGCCGGGCATCATCGTTGCCGAACAAAAGGTGCGCGATGGCCAATTCTATATTGCCGGCCTGAGAGACCCGCTTGCCGCCGACCCGCAGTCTTTGTTGTCCGGAACGCAGATCGATCCTGCCCGCGTTCGTTCGCAGTGGCAATTCTATCAGAGCCTTGATCCGGAGTTCGTGCTGAAGCGGCTAACCGCGTCGCTGACCCCGCCGAAATCGGTTCGGCTTTCGATCGTCGAGGATCGCATCGTTGCCGAGGGTGAGGCTCCCGACACCTGGATAGATCGGGCACGCGTAGCGGCCCGACAGCTTGAGGCAGGCGGACCGGTATTCGACTTCTCCAAGGTTCGTGATGTGAGCCCCGAAGCACGTGCGGCGGAGCACTGGCAGACTTATGTGTCGCGTCTTGAGGCCCAACCGGGAATCATCGTCGCCCAACAAAGGGCGAGTGGCGGGCATTTCTATATTTCCGGCCTGAGAGACCCGCAGGCTGCCGACCCGCAGGCTCTGCTGTCCGGAACAGGGGTTGATCCTGCTCGCGTTCATTCGCAGTGGCAATTCTATCAGAGCCTTGATCCGAAGTTCGTGGTGAAGCGGCTGATGGCGTCGCTGGCTCCGCCGGATTCAGTACGATTTTCGATCATCAAGGATCGCATCGTTGTCGTGGGCGAGGCTCCTGCCGCCTGGATAGATCGGGCGCGGGTCGCCGCCCAACAACTGGCCGCGGACGGACTCTCTCTAGAAATTTCCGAGCTGCGCGAGGTGACCCCTCAGGAACTCACGCATTTGAGGGAGGCTATTCAAGCGGTCGACATTTTCTTCGATTCTGGCAAGGCTGTACCGGGACCAGAGCAACTGCCGGTTCTCGACCAATTGGCGAATCAATTGAAGGAATTGGCCAAGGACGCCCGCAAGGCAGGCGTAACAGCACAGTTCATGTTGACTGGCCATTCGGACGCCGTGGGCCGTGAGACGGCCAACGCGTCGATCAGCGCCGCCCGCGCCGAGACAGTTCGTGCGCTTCTCAAGAAGCGCGGCGTCGCTCCGGAATCGCTTTTGGTTCGCGGCGCGGGCACTTTTGAGCCGGCGGAGACTGAGAATAGCCGAACCGGGAGCTCCGCCAATCGCAGAGTTTCGGTTACGGTAAACTTCCACTAGGGCCCAGGTTATTGCAAAAAAAGATCTGCATGTTGGGCGGGTTCGCTGTCGGAAAGACGAGTCTGGTTCGCAGGTTTGTGCAAAGCATCTTTTCAGAAACCTACTTGACCACGGTGGGAGTGAAAATCGACAAGAAGAGTGTCGCATTCCCGGACAAAACCGTGGATCTGATTTTGTGGGATTTGGCCGGCGAAGACGACATCGGCTCCTTCCGCGTCAGCTATGTGCGAGGTGCGAGCGGGCTCGTGCTTGTCGTCGATGGAACCCGCGCCGCTACTCTTGCCGTGGCGCTCACGCTGCGCGAGCGGGCCGAGGCCGAATTCGGCCCTATGCCGTTTGTATTGCTGTTCAACAAATCCGATCTGGCCGACCGATGGGCAATACCGGATAGTGAGATTAACGAACTGAGGCAACTTGGATGGCAAATCTATCTAACAAGTGCGCTTTCGGGTGAACATGTTGACGATGCGTTTCGTCAGCTTGCTTCGATGGTCACCAAATAGACCATGCAAGCGTTGCCAAGAGAAGTCAGAGGCTGGATTTACAATTTCTTCTACAACGAGCACTCTGTCGCATATCTGAAAATTGATTCCCAGCTTTGCATAGCTGCGAAGGGCGGTAATGTTGAACATTACGGCCTATCATCACTTTGCATCGGTAAGCCTGTTGCCGAGCAGCTTGAATTCATGGAAGGCTTGCTGCCTTGCCCGGAGCTTCCATATCATATGGCCATGGTCGAACTGCCCAACGGGCGTGTTGCGGATCTTCATCTTTTTGCTGACAATGCAAGCGTATGGCTGCTCTTTCTTGACGCCACTGCCGAACGCGACAATAGGCAGCGGCTTCAACAGAAGGCTTATGAAATGACACTCCTGCAAGAGAGGGAGCGTCAACTCAACGAAAAATTACAGTTGACGAACGAGGCGTTGAGGCAGAGCCAAGAGGGATTGTCGCGTGAATACCAGCGCGCCGAAAGCCTACTCCTCAACATTCTTCCGGCGTCGATCGCGGAGCGGTTAAAGGCGGACGAACAAATTGCAGACAGCCATGCTGACGTAAGTGTGCTTTTTGCCGACATCGTCGGCTTTACGGAAAGAGCGCGGAGTGTCGGAGCCGAGACAACGCTGGCTATTTTAAATTACTTCTTCAAGGCGGCGGATCTGCTCTCGGAACGATACGGCTGCGAAAAGATCAAGACAATCGGCGATTGTGTGATGGTGGTCTCTGGCCTGCCCGTCGCGCGATCCGATCATGCAGAAGCCCTTGCGCACTATGCACTTGAACTGCGGAAGGCGGTTAAGCGCGAACGCTTCGCAGGAGAACCGATAAGACTCAGAATTGGAATTCACTCAGGACCAATCGTCGCGGGCGTCATAGGCAAAAGGCGGTTTGCCTATGACCTGTGGGGCGAAACCGTTAATCTCGCCGCACGTATTCAAACGTCAGCGGAGCCCGACGAAATCCGTATTTCGGATGCAACTCGCAAACTGCTTGGACCAAATTTTGCTTGCGACCCACTCGCGGAAACGGAATTGCGTGGTACAGGTCGTGTGCGAATGTGGCGGCTCCCGGCCTGATTTGCCGGGCTACTTCACGTCCGATTTAATAAACTGCTGCAGTTCCGGGGTCTTCGGCCTGCCGAAGAGTTCCACCGAAGGCCCCTCTTCCCAGATCTTTCCGTGATGCATGAAAATCGTTGTGGTCGCCACCCGGCGGGCAAAACCCATCTCGTGGGTGACGAGCAGCATGGTCATTCCGTTACGGGCGAGCGTTTCCAGCACGTTCAGCACCTCCTCGGTCAGTTCCGGATCGAGCGCCGACGTCACCTCGTCGAACAGCATCACCTTGGGACGCATGGCGAGCGAGCGGGCGATCGCCACGCGCTGCTGCTGGCCGCCGGAAAGCTGGTCGGGATAGGCGTCGAACTTCTCCGACAGGCCAACCATGCCGAGAACCTCCGCAGTGGTTTTGGCTTCAGCTTTCGACACCAATTTGACGATCCGCGGCGCCAGCATGATGTTTTCGCTCACCGTCAGGTGCGGAAAGAGATTGTAGCTTTGGAAGACGATGCCGACATCGGTGCGCAGCTTGCGCAACTCTTTCGGGTCTCGGCCAACGGCGTGGCCGGCAACTTCGATGCGGCCGGAATTGATCTTTTCCAATCCGTTGATGCAGCGCAGAAGCGTGCTTTTTCCGGAACCGGAGCGGCCGATCAACGCAAACACATCGCCCCGATTGACGGACAGCGAGACGCCCTTGACGACTTCGACAGCTCCGAAGCTCTTGTGGACATTATCAATAAGCACTTCCGGCATGGAGCCTCCTTTCCAGCAGACGCGACAGCTGGGACAATGGATAGCAGACGACAAAGTAGAGAGCCGCGACTGCGAGGAAAACGCGGAACGGCTGGAACGTCGCGTTGTTGATGAGTTGCCCGAGGCGGCGAGCGAGCCTTATGAAGCCGGCTGGGCGCGGGAAGCGATCATCTTCGTGCGCGCGCTGAGGTCGCCGGTCGGACGCGCCGACAGCCTGGGTCGAAATATCGCCCGACGGCATGCACTGGGTGCGCGAAGGCACAAGCCTGGAAATGCCAACCGCCCAGGACGGTGTTGCGGCTGCCCGTCTCGGCCATTTCGGCAACTGGCTGCGGCTCACCGCTCGTTTCGAAGAGGGTGCCGAAAGCACTGTTTTGGTTACGCTTCATCTCAAGGTATGAGCCTGCTTCGTCTGAGGAGGCAGGCCTGTAGCCTATGCCTCTGTAGTGATCTCGCACCGGCCTCAAGGCGCGAGCAGCAAGACCCGCAATGGCTCACCTTTTTTGAATTCAAGGTTAAACAGCTGACTTTGCTGCTCGGCAAGACGCAGCAATCTTGCTAAGATCGGCGGTGGGAGGAGACGGGCATGCAATCGCTGCCGATAGCCCATCCTGGCGTAGCCAAGACGACAGCCGACGCATCGCTTCCACTCGCCTATTCCACCGCGACGCTCTGCTGGCTCCTGTCCGCCGGCGTCTACATCGCAGCCAAGTGGGTCGCCCCCGAGATGCCCCCGTGGGCGCTCTGCTTCTGGCGACTGGCGCTCGCCTGCGCGATCCTGCTGCCTATCGTCCATCGTCATCACGGGCCGATGCTCGCACTGATCCAGTCCCGGGCGATCGAGGTGCTGGCCATCGGCGCCATCGGGCTGACCCTCTGTCAGGGCATGATCTACACGGGCCTCAATTACACCGACGCGACGACCGCCGGCATCATCATGGCGCTGTCGCCGATCATGACGATGGTGCTTGCCCGCTTCGTGCTCGGCGAGCCCCTCGGCATCTGGAAGGCGCTTGGCGCGCTGCTCGCTCTGGTCGGGATGGTGGTGATCGTGGCGCGCGGCGACCTGACCGCGCTGATGCGGCTCCAGTTCAATCCCGGCGAGTTGTGGATCGTCGGCAGCGCGTTTTGCTGGGGCCTCTACACCGTGCTGCTGCGTCGCGCCAAATTCGCCATCGAACTGCTGCCGACGGTGGTCCTGCTGTTGGGGGCCGGCGCGCTGGCCGCATTGCCCCTCTATCTCTGGGAGCTGTTTTCCGGCGAGCGTTCGGCGCTGCATGCGAACGGCCTTCTGGCACTCGCCTATGTCGCTGGCCCGGGCGGCGCGCTGATGTATTACCTCTACAACCGCAGCGTCGAGACGCTTGGCGCCGGGCGCGCCAGCATGCTGCTCTATCTGCAGACTGTTTTTGTCGCCGTGCTCGCTTATCTTTTCCTAGGCGAAAGCTTGCACGACTACGACCTCGCCGGCGCCGCCTTTATCGTCGCCGGCCTGCTGCTCGCCACCGCGGTCAAGCCGAGGCAGCGCACGGTGCATGTCGCGTAGGGATACCTCTTCCGCTATGCCTCTCACCTTCTGAGATACAGCCATAGTGTCGTCGGCGCCAGGATCGCGGTCAGCGCCACCGGCGCGATCAGGGCGAGGACGACCTGACTGAGTGTCGCCCCGCCACCCATCAACCGGCGCAGCGCGGTCGTCATCAGCGACACCGGGTTGACTTCGACGAAGGCCCGCAGCCAGTCCGGCATGGTCCCGGGATCGACCATGATGTTGGAGGCGAAGACGAGCGGGAACAGGAAGGTAAAGCCGAGCGTCATCACTGTGGTTGTCGTGCGGATCAGCAGGCCGAGCACGATGAATACCCAGCCCATGCCGAACCCGATGGCGATCAGCATGGCGAAGGCGGCAAGCACGCCGAGGATGCCCGCCTCCGGCCGGTAGCCGAGGATCAGCCCGATGGTGAGGATGATCGAGGCGGCAATCAAATGGCGAAGGATATCACCCACCATCAGGTCGGCGAACGGAGACAGCGACCAGATCGGCAGCGACCGGAAGCGGTCGAACAAGCCCTTGCCGAGGTCGGTCGACAAACCCATGCCCGAATAGACTGCGTTGAACACTACGGTCTGGACCAGGATGCCGGGCAGGAAGAACTGCAGGTATTCGCCAGGCGAACCGGCGAGCGCACCGCCGAAGACGAAGGTGAACAGCAGCGTGAACATGATCGGAGTCATCACCAGATCGAAGAGCTGCTCCGGCACATGCTTGAATTTCAGCACCGCGCGCCACCCGAACACCAGCGCGTTGGAAAGGGCTGATGGGGTCCTCGGTCGGGCGACCCTTTGCAGCCGCTGCAGGGATGTCGTGTCGATCATGGCTTGTCGTCCTTCCGGCTTTCACCCAGGCTCGGCTGGCCCGTCAGCGCGAAGAAGACCTCCTCAAGGCTGGGTTGGCCCATGGAGAAATCCGACAGTTCGATGCCGGCAGCGACCAGGTCGGCGAGCGCCTCGTTGGCGGCCTTCGCCGTGCCGGCAAGGACGGAGAGTTCGGCGCCCTCGGCACTGCGTTGGACAGGGTGCTCCAGCCGGCGTTCCAGAATCGACGCCGCCTGGTCCAGCCGCGCAACATCGGCGAGCGCGACATGGAGAAACCCGGAACCGGTGGCCGCCTTCAATTCGCGGCTGGTGCCCTCGGCAATCTTCCTGCCGTGGTCGATGACGGCGATGCGTGCCGCGAGTTGATCGGCCTCTTCGAGATATTGCGTGGTGAGCAGGATGGTGACGCCGGCCTCGGCGAGGCCGCGGATCATGCCCCAGACATCCTTGCGGGCGTTCGGATCGAGGCCCGTGGTCGGCTCATCGAGGAACAGCACGCCCGGCGTGACGATCAGCGAGGCGGCTATGTCGAGCCGCCTTCGCATGCCACCCGAATAGTCCCTCACCTGCTTCGTCGCCGCTTCGGACAAGCCGAAAGCCGCGAGCAGGTCGTCCGCACGGGCTTTCGCGGCACGACCGCGAAAACCCCAGAGTCGGGCGAGCAGGACGAGGTTCTCCCGGCCCGTCAGGTCCTCGTCGAGCGAAGCGAACTGCCCGGTCATCGCGATTGCCGCACGGACCTCGTGCGGGGCCCGCACGAGATCGTGCCCCATCACGGTCGCGGAGCCGGCGTCGGGACGCGACAGCGTCGCAAGCATCCGCATCAGCGTTGTCTTGCCGGCGCCGTTCGGACCCAGGATAGCGAAAATAATGCCGCGCGGCACATCGAGGTCGATACCATCGACGGCACGCAGCTTGCCGAAGGTTTTGACCAGGCCGCGGGCGGAAATGGCTGAGTGGGCAAGGCCCGTGGCGGGCACACCCATAGGAGAAGTAACGTTCATGCAATGATCCGGCAGTCGCAAATGAAGGCCAACCTCGGCGCAATGGCTGCGTCGCCAGTTCCTCTGCAGGCGCATGAGCTTACCGTCTGGCTTATCCTCATGCCAGAGGCTCCGACCATCTGCCTGGCCGCCGAACTGTAGCGCCGGTCAGATCATATGTCGGCTACGCGCTTGGGGTTTTCTCACTCGATCACGGCACAGGCCTGACGTTTTCCGGCATCGCCGGCAGGCTGGCTTTTGTAGTCGTCCTGCCCACCGTGGATCATCAATGCCTTGCCTCGTATCGCCGTTTCCCCACCATCCAGCTTGACCATGCTGTTGAAAACCTGAGCACGCAAAACGCCGTCGGCGCCGACCCGCTGATTTGGCATATCGCCCGCGTGCGGGCCTTTTCCGGCGAGATATCCATGTTCGGCATTCGTCGGATTGAAGTGCCCACCGGCCGAGTCATGGCCGGTCTGATGATCGCAGTTTCCGGTCTCATGAACATGGAACGCAACCAATTCGCCCGCCGGCAGTCCCGTCACCTCCAACTCTATCAGCACACCCTGCGCCGTCTCGGTCAGCGTGGCCGTTCCGTTCTTCTCGCCGGCCATGTTGACGAACTCGGCTTTCGCCGTCGCGGCGTCCTGAGCCGCTGCAGGCATCGCGACCGCCAGCGCCAACCCTGCTGTTGCAACCAATTTTCTCATCGACTCGGCCTCCGGTTGTCCAAGGCATCCAAACAACAATGGGGCCTCTTCGTTCCATTTGGGAATTGAGTTTTTGTCTCCCGCACGGCCGCCAGGGAATCGACGCCGACACCTTTTTCGATGTGTCTTCAGCTTATACCAGTTCGAAGAGTTGCGCGGTTTGCCAGCCCGCCAGCAGTATGATGAGAGTACCAACGAGCCTGAGAAGCGTCTTTTCTGCGATCGACTTCACCATCAATCCGGCCATCGGCGCTGCGATCACCCCGCCAAGGACCAGGCCGGCAACGGCGATCAGATTTTCTGTCAGCTCTCCTGCCTCCGCCCAATGGCCCGTTAACAACGCAAACAGGAAGGTCAGAGACACCGACAACGTTGTAAGGAACTCAGTGGCATTTACCGTACCAATAACGTAGCGGGGCGTTCCGCCAAAACCGAGAAGACCCGTCGTCACGATGGGTCCCCATCCGCCACCCCCTGCGGCATCGAGAAATCCACCACCAAGTCCAAGCGGAGGTACCACGGCGTCAGGGACCGGATTGCTTGGGATCCGTCGGAAGGAACGGAACAGGAGCCAGGCTCCGACGAGCGCAAGATATGTGGTCACATATGGCTTCATGACGGCCCCTTCAAACGAGGTGAGCACAAAAGCGCCGAGAACGCCGCCGAGCACGCCAAATGGCATCAGCCTCCAGAAAAGCTTCCAGTCGATATTGCGGTGATAGAGGTGAGCCGAACCCGAGGCCGCCGTGGTAAACAGCTCGGCCGCATGAACTGACGCCGAAGCGTGTGCAGGAGACACGCCGAACCCCAGTAGTGCGGTCGAGCAAACCACCCCGTAGGCCATGCCGAGAGCTCCGTCGACGGCCTGAGCTAAAAACCCTACGATCACAAAAAGAAGGAATTCCTGCATTTGGCTCTCCAACAAAGCGCGGATGTACTCGATAAAAGAGGAACCCGCCGCCTACAACGCATGCAATCTTCATGCTTCCACAACTCACCAAACGCCTGGCATCGATAATGGGACGACGAACGGGAAACTGTCCACCCGATCGACGCTTTTCTCCGCACCCGATCGAATGGACTGCGCCCCACCTCCTCTGGAGGTTTCACGGGTCGGCCGCAGACTTGCAGCTCCACCCATGAGGCCGGTTGGCGCATGACAGAAAGCCAACCCGCTCGCCTCGGCCAGCCTCGATTATTGGGTCGACCTGCAAAGCTTCATCCACGACGTGATGCCTTTGCTGGAGGTTCGCAAATGTTCGACGCCGTGGGTAAGCGCACCCTTTGCGAGCGATACGGGCCTTCCACGTTCTTTAGGTCTGGAATCGAACTGGTGGCGCGTGGCCATGCTTATTCACGACCAGGCGCGGCTCTCGACTGACGTGATGGCTTTGTGTCGCGCTTTGGCGTCAGTTCCGCCCCGGTTTGGTCGTTCAATCGTTTCTTGAGGATGTCAATGAGGCTGACGGTGACCGCAATCACCGCAGGGCCGAGGACGAGCCCGGATGCTCCAAACAGGACGATACCACCGACAGCACCGACAAAGGCGACCACCGTGTGGAGCCGCAACCGATTCCCGACAAGTATCGGATAGAGCAGATTGTCGATGCCGGCGACGACCACGCCGCCCCAGACGGTCAGGATCGCCGCGCTCACCCAAGCCCCTTCCAGGGCGAGATAGATCGCTGCCGGCACCCAGATCAGGAATGCGCCAAGCACCGGCACGATGGCAAGAAGTCCCATTGCCAAGCCCCAGAAGACCGGAGTGGGCAGGCCGAGCCACCAGAATATCAGGCCGCCCAGCGTTCCCTGCACAGCGGCGACAAGCACGGTGCCTATCAGGATCGCATGTACCGTCTCGGCAAGGCGGGACAGCAAATATGCCGTCTCCGGTGCACGCAGGGGCGACAGACGCTCGATCCCCCGCAGGGCGGGTTCACGGTCCCTCAGAAAATAGAACAGCAGATAGAATGTCAGCACGAACATCACGGCCTGATTGATGGATCCGCGAACAGCGATGTGCTTTGTCCCGTCAGCCATTGTACAAATGCGGCGACCGTGCCGGCCGGATCGAGTTGGTTCTCGATCCACTGGGCAACGGCCGAAAGCCTGGGATAATCTGACACGAAGGCATCTGTGTTCCAGCCCCGGATGACCCCCTCCACAAAGGTGGCGCCGTTTATCGCCTCGCGAACAAGCTGCTGTGCCACGAAGATGAGCGGCAGGCCGACCGCCACCGCCGCGACGCTCACCGACATCAGTGCAGCCAGGTTTCGGTTCCTGAGCCTTTCCTCGACTTGTCGATGAGCCGGATACAGGATGATTGCCAACACCACCGCCCAGGTCAATGCGGGCAAAAAAGGCAACGCCAAGAGATAGCAGACATACAGACCGATCGCCGTCGCGGCCACGATGCCGAGCAACCTCATTTGCTTCATATCGGGCATCTGTTTCAGGTCGGGCATCTCTCGCCGTCTCGCAAACCAAGCGAGACTAGTGGATTTTCTGACAAAATGGCAGCTTCCGTCGCCGCACCCCCTACTGCCAAGCCGCTGTCGAGTTTGACGAAATTGCCCATTTCTCGGTCATTGGGCTGCCGGTTGGGCGCCCGTCCGCGCCGCCAGCACCGCGGCCTGCCGGTCGTGGATGCTCTGACCTATGGCGGTTCTACACCTCGCTCGCGGCAGCGCAGCTTCACAGGGCGGCCAAAAAGAAAAAAGGCCGGACTGTTAAAGTCCGGCCAGGCATGAAGGTTCAAAACCTCCAGAGGGGAACGCGCCGGACGCAATGGGAGGAAAACATCCGACGCAATGCCTATATGGGTCGGCACGGGTGGCGTTTCAACGACATGTGGTGGGCCACATCAGCCGCTCCATAGAGCCACTGGCGGCGTCACTCGTCACGGGTCGCAGTGGCGGCTATTGGCGCAGCCGCCACGACAAGGGTCTCACCAGCCTAGTCGATGTCGAAGGATACGCCTTGGGCCAGCGGCAGCGCCTTGGAATAGTTTACCGTGTTGGTGGCGCGGCGCATGTAAGCCTTCCAGGCGTCAGAACCGCTCTCGCGGCCGCCGCCGGTCTCCTTCTCGCCGCCGAAGGCACCACCGATCTCGGCCCCCGATGTGCCTATGTTGACGTTGGCAATGCCGCAGTCGGACCCGTCGACACCAAGGAATCGCTCGGATTCCTGCAGGTCGCGGGTGAAGATCGACGACGACAGCCCCGCTCCGACCGCATTGTGCTCGTCGAGCACGGCGTCGAAGTCCGAGTATTTCAGCACGTAGAGGATCGGCGCGAAGGTTTCTTCCGTCACCGGCGAGACCTGCTCGGGCATCTCGACCAGCGCCGGACGAACGTAATAGGCGTCGGGATGGCCATTCTCGACCCGCGCGCCGCCGGTCGCCTTGCCGCCGTGAGCGGCGGCTTCCTTCAACGCGTTCTGCATGCTGTCGAAGGCTGCCTTGTCGATCAACGGTCCGACCAGCGCTGATGTCTCCAGCGGATTGCCGACAGAGACGCTTTCGTAGGCCTTTTTCAGGCGCGGAACGAGTTGGTCGTAGACACTCTCATGCACGAACAGGCGCCGCAGCGTCGTGCAGCGCTGGCCGGCCGTGCCCATGGCGCCGAAGGCGATGGCGCGCAAGGCCATGTCGAGATCGGCCGTCGGGCAGACGATGCCGGCATTGTTGCCGCCGAGCTCCAGCACGGCGCGGGCAAAGCGCTTCGCCAGCCGCGGACCGACATCCCTGCCCATGCGAGTCGAGCCGGTGGCCGAAACCAGCGGCACATCAGGATGATCGACCAGAATTTCGCCGACGGCGCGATCGCCGATCAGCACCGAAATCAAGCCTTCCGGAGCATCGCCGAAACGTTCTGCCGCACGCTTGAAGATCGCCTCGCAGGCGAGTGCCGTCAGCGGTGTCTTTTCCGACGGCTTCCACACCACCGCGTCGCCGCAGACCAGCGCCAGCGCGGCGTTCCACGACCACACCGCGACCGGGAAGTTGAAGGCCGAAATCACGCCGACGACGCCCAGCGGGTGCCAGGTTTCCATCATGCGATGACCGGGGCGCTCGGTGGCGATGGTCAGGCCGTACAATTGCCGGGAGAGGCCGACGGCGAAATCGCAGATGTCGATCATCTCCTGCACTTCGCCGAGCCCTTCGGACGGGATCTTGCCGACCTCGATCGACACCAGCCGGCCAAGCTCTGGCTTGTGCGCGCGCAGTTCCTCGCCAAGCAGCCGCACCAGCTCGCCGCGCTTCGGTGCCGGCACCAGCCGCCATGTCTGGAAGGCTTTATGCGCCTTGTCTATGGTCTCTGCCGCATCGGCCGGCGAGATCGTCTTCAGCGCGGCGATCTGCTCACCCGTCACCGGACTGCGCACGATAAGATCGCCGCCCGAAAGCGCGGCCTCGGCGACGCCCAGTTTCGCCAGAAGCCCGGCTGTTTCCCTCGCAATCGTCATTTTCTTTCCCTTTCAGATCCCATCGCTCATAATGCATGTCGCCCAAAGGCATGCCCTCTGGCCTGCCCCGAGGCAACGACATGCACCATGTGCCATGCCGTCCCTGCGCCGATCGGCACATCAGGCGCTGTCATGGCGTGGCATTACTCGTTTCAGGGAAAAATCGCCACCCCGGCATGGTCTAAGCCCCGGTCAGACCGTTGAACCAGCAATTTGGTTCAGCCCGCTGTCTGCGCGGTTCCCCGTACGGCGCCTTCCTTCATCAGCCGGTCGATATGCATGCGGATATGGGCGGCCTCGGCGGCCGTATTGGCAAGCGCAATGGCGCGGTCGAAGGCGATGCGCGCCTCCTCACCACGACCGAGCTGCATCAGCAGGCCACCCCTAAGGCCAAAGAAGTGGAAATAGCCGGAAAGCCTTTGTTCCAGCGGCTCGATCATGGCAAGTGCGGCTTCCGGCCCGCGCACCTTGGCGACCGCGACGGCGCGATTGAGCGTCACCACCGGCGACGGCTGCATCTGCTCGAGCAGGCTGTAGAGCAGCTCGATCTCGTTCCAGTCGGTGTCCTCGGGCCTTTCCGCGCGCGCATGGAGGGCGGCAATCGCCGCCTGCACCTGGTAGGGACCGGGCTTGTGGTGGCGCAGCGCTTTGTCGACCAGCGCCAGCCCCTCGTCGATCATCTTGCGGCTCCACAGGCTGCGGTCCTGGTCTTCGAGCAGCACGATTTCGCCGTTCTCGTTGAAACGCGCCGGCGCACGCGCATGCTGAAGCAGCAAGAGCGCCGTCAGGCCCATGATCTCCGGCTCGGTCTGGAACAGCCTGAGCAGCAGCCGGGCCAGCCGGATCGCCTCCTCGCAGAGCGGCGCCCGCGCCGGTGCCTCGCCGCTGTTGGTCGAATAGCCCTCGTTGAAGATCAGGTAGACCATCGCGGCGACCGCGGCGAGCCGCTCGGAGCGCTCGACCGCATCGGGCGTCTCGAACGGCACGCCGGCATCGGCGATGCGCGCCTTGGCACGTGTGATGCGCTGCTCCATCGCGCTTTCACCGACGAGAAAGGCGCGGGCGATCTGCTTGACGCTCAGGCCTGAAACGATGCGCAACGCCACGGCGATCTGCTGCGTCGCCGGCAGGTCGGGATGACAGCAGATGAACAGCAGCCGCAATATGTCGTCGCGGTAGTGCGCGCCGTCCAGCCGTTCGGCGATATCGGTCTCGGCATCTTCCAGATCGGAGATCTGGTGCTCTTCCGGCAGCGGCGCCTGCTTGGCACGCTTGCGCACCGCGTCGATGCCGCTGTTGCGGCCGACGAAGATCAGCCAGGCTGCCGGATCGCGCGGCGGGCCGTTTGTCGGCCAGTTCTTCAGAGCTCGCAGGCAAGCGTCCTGGAAAGCTTCCTCCGCCGCGTCGAGATCGCGGAAGTAGCGCAACAGCGCGCCCATCGCCTGTGGGCGGGCGGTGCTGATCGCTGTGCTGATCCAGGTAAGGTCGGTCATGCGGAAACCTTGGCGGGATTGAAGAGCGAAACCGGCCGTATCTCGTAGGAGCCGCCGCTCGGGTTGACCTCGGAAAGCTCGCGCGCAAAGTCGACGGCCTCGTCGAGATCGGCGCATTCGAGCGTGTAGAAGCCGAGGAACTGTTCCTTGGTCTCGGCAAACGGGCCATCGATGACGACCGATTCGCCTTTGACCTTTCTCAGCGTTGTCGCAGCGGTCGTCGGCAGCAGCCGCGCCACCGGGCCAAGCCGGCCGGCCTGAGCGTATTTTTCCTGCACGCCCAGGAGTTTTTCCATGACGGCATCGTCCTGTTCCTTGCTCCACGAGCAGACGACGTCTTCGGAGGCATAGCAGAGGATTGCGTAGAGCATGGGTGCGTCCTTTTCTCTGTCAAAGGACGAAACAGTAGGACCGATCCCGACACAACGTCGATAAAAAAATCACGTGCTGCGAGCACAATGAAGGCCTGTGGCTGCTCTGTTCGGTTCAGCTTTCCTGCGCCTTCAGCCATCTTAGAACGACGGCTTCTTCATCATCAAGGCCGGCTATCGATCGCTTCCGCTTGTTCGCATCCGCCATTTCGCTGAGCAGCCGACCTTCGGACCAGGCTTCGAAAACCTGTGGGTGGATATAACATCTGCGGCAGATGGCGCGCGTGTTGCCCAGCCGCTCGGCCACCTTGTCGATGACGCCGTTCATCACCCGCTTCTGTTGTGCCTGGCTTTCGGGTCGTTCGGTTTGCGCAAACAGCGACGCCGCATGGATGGTGCCGCCCCAGGTTCGGAAATGCTTGGAGCTGAAATTGGCCCCCGCCGTCTCCCTGATATAGCGGTTGACGTCGTCGGAGCGGATCGGTCGCCTGCTTCCGTCCTCGTCGAGATACTGGAACAGCTTCTGGCCCGGCAGATCCTGCGCCCCGCGCACGATCCTGGCGATCCGGCGATCGACGAGCCTCAGCTTCCATTCCTTGCCGGACTTGCCCTTGAAAGCGAACCGCAGGCTCGAGCCATTGATGTCGACATGGCGGTCGCGCAGCGTGGTCAGCCCAAAGCTGTTGTTGTCGCGGGCGTAGGCGGCATTGCCGACGCGGATCATCGTGTTGTCGAGCAGCCAGACCACAGCGGCGACAACGCGTTCCAGCGGCAGGCCGTGACGGCGCAGATCGGCGTCGATCTGGCGTCGCAGCTCAGGTAGGCTCTCTGCAAAGGTAACCAGGCTCGAATATTTGACGCCGTCGCGCTCCTCGGCCCATTGCGGATGATAGCGATATTGCTTGCGTCCGCGCTGGTCTCGGCCGGTCGCCTGGATGTGACCGTCAGCAACGGGCGAAATCCACACGTCCGTCCACGCCGGTGGAATGGCGAGCGCCTTGATGCGGGCCATGGTGTTCTCGTCGGGGCCCTGCCCGTCAGGTTCTTTATATGAAAATCCCCTGCCGGTCCTGAAACGGCGGATACCGGGCTCGGTATCGGTGACATAGGTGAGCGAGGCTCGATCGGCCGAGGCCTCTCCGCCATTCTTCGGCGCCCCGTTTTTTGGTGCAACCTCCTTGGCAGCCGATCGGCCAGACGACGACTCGGATTTGTCCAGCATGTCCTCTCCACGAGAAATTTTCCGTAGATAAGCGCAGGAACGGCTGCTGGTTCCGCGACTGGCGTTCAGAATGATGTCAGCGCACCGCATGTGCGTTCGACGGGCCGTCTCTCTGTCTACCTTCGGCGCCTACAAATCGATTGCGGCCTCGCTTGCCGTCATGCCTTTTCCAGCACAACCGGAATGACGTCGACAGCCTGCTCGCCGACCTGTCCGCCCGTCGTCTTCAGGACGCCGACGATCGGCGCTACATCCGAATAGTCGCGGCCGTGGCCAACGGTGATGTGGTCATTGCTTGCCCGCATGCCGTTGGTCGGATCGAATTCCTGCCATCCGGTGTCGCGCCCGCACCACACCTTCACCCAGGCATGCATGGCGTCGGCCCCTTCCAGTCGCGGTTTTCCGCGCGGCGGGATGGTGCGCAGAAAGCCGCTGACATAGCCGGCGGGGATACCGAGACCACGCAGGCTGGCGATCATGATGTGCGAAAAATCCTGGCAGACGCCACGCTTCAGGATGAAAGCATCGCTCGCCCGGGTCTGCACCGTGGTCGCCTCGCCATCATAGGTGAAATCGCGATGAATGCGGTTGCACAGGTCCATGGCGGTACCGACGACAGAACTGCCGGCACTGCTCCGCGCATATCCCGTGATATCAGCGTCAATGCCGACATGGTCGCTGGCGGCCAGAAAGTGATGCGGTGTATCAGGCGACATCGACCGCACCGCTTCGAGTTGCTCCCGCAGCCGGCGAATGTCGGGCGACACGTCAAGCCCGGGTTCCGGCCGCGAGACGGCGACGCGCGCGCTCATCCTGATGTCGAGCGCATCATGGGCATCGCGAAAGGCGATCGACGTGACATTGTTGCCGAAGAAATCGGAAAAGTCGGAGCGTTCGCTCGGCGCCGGCGCGAAGGACAGCGAAGCGGCGATCACCCGCTGCACGCCCGATATCGTCGGCGGCAGCACGCGCACCTGATGGCGGCCGCCACCGGCTGCAGCATCATAATCGTAACGCAGATTGAGCCTGATGTCGTAGTGCATGCCAGCCTCTGGGTCCCGTTCTTAACCGAAATAGGCCTTGGCGAGGCTGTTGTAGAGGCCGCCGATCTCGGTGGCGAGATCGTCCAGGGTCTTCGCCGTCATGTCCGCGGGCTCCTTGATGGCGATTGCCGTATTGAGCTGCAGTATCTCTTTCGCTGCCGGCGACATATGCCCCTCGCCGACGGCAGCAGGCAACAGCGCGATCTCGGCCTTCAGCCGCTCGAGCTGAAACAGGATGGAGCGCGGATTGAGCGGATCGAGCACCAGGAGGTCGACCACCGTGCGCCTGCCGGCCCGCACCGGATACTGCCGCCGGTGGGTCATCACGCTGTCGCCGATCTCCAGCATCATGTCGAGCGCGCCTTCGGGCGCCGCAGCCCCGGTCAGCCGGGCCAGCGTGCGGGCGATCTGGATGCCGCGTTCCAACCGCCGGCCGATCTCCAGGAAGCGCCAGCCGGTGAAGCGATACATGTTCTCATGCAGCAGGCCGGAAAACCCGGCGAGCTTGCGCAGGATGACCGTCATCGCCCGCGTCGCATCATCGCCAGGCGCCACCGTTGTCGCGAATTGATGGATGGTCTTCGACAGATCCTTCAGCGCCAGCCAACCGTCGGGCGAGAAGCGGTCGCGGATCTGTCCGGCGCTGTAGACGGCGCTGTCCAGCGTGCCGATCAGCCCCGGCGGGATCGCCGTGGCGACGTCGATGCCGAACGGTTCGAGATGGTCTCTGATATCGGCAAGCAAAGGCATGTCCGGGTCGGAGGCCTCGGCCAGCCGCACGTGATAGGCGCGCAAGATGCGCACCGTGCCTTCCGATCGCTCGATATAACGGCCGAGCCAAGTCAGGTTCTCCGCCGCGCGGCTGGGCAGGCTGCCTGGCGAGGTGCGGATGAAGCTGTCGTGCTCCTGGGGCAGCAGCGTCTCGCGCTCCACCGGCCTGTCGCTGACCACCCATACATCCGCAGCCTGGCCGCCGCGCTGCATGGCGATTGCGGTCGGGTCGAGCGAAAAGCCGACGCGGGCAAAACCGCCGGGCATCACCGTCCAGCCTTCCGGCGTTCGCGCCAGATAGACGCGCAGCGCTGCCGGCCGCGGCTCAAGCCAGCCGCCGACATAGACCGGCGTAGTCGAAAGCGTCACCGCTTCCTGTCCGACGAAGGCGCCGCCGTCCCGCTCGATCCGGGCTATAAGTTCGGCCCGTTCCCCGGCAACCAGTGCCGAGCCAAGCCTCGTGCAATCGTCATCCTCGAAGGCAAGCCGCGTCGACAGCGCCGGACCGATCACCATGCGGTCGAGGTTGGCCAGCACATGGTCACGGTCCGCGTCCCGCCCGCACCACCATGTCGCGACGCTCGGCAAGAGAAGCTCCTCGTTGCGCAATTCGCGCGAAATTTTCGGCAGGAAGGCGAACAGCGCCCGCGTTTCCATCAGCCCGGAGCCGAGCGCGTTGACGGCTGAGACGGCTCCCCGGCGGATCGCCTCGACCAGCCCTGGCGTGCCGATCTGCGAATCCGGCCGCAACTCCAGCGGATCGGCGAATGCGGCGTCGAGCCGCCGCCACAGCACGCTGACCGGCATCAGCCCGGAAACCGTGCGCACCATCAATCGACCGCCGGAGACGGTCAGATCCTCGCCTTCGAGCAGCATGATGCCGAGATAGCGGGCGATATAAGCATGCTCGTAATAAGTTTCGTTGAGTGGCCCCGGCGTCAGGATGGCGACACGGCCGCGCGATCCCTTGGCCATGCCGTTAAGCGCGTCGCGAAAGCGACGGAAGAAGCCGGCAAGGCGGTGCACATGCATCTCGCCATAGATGTCGGACAGCGCACGCGTTGTGGCGACGCGGTTTTCCAGCGCAAAGCCGGCACCTGACGGCGCCTGCGTGCGGTCGCCCAGCACCCACCAGCGGCCATCCGGTCCACGGCCGAGTTCGAATGCGCAGAAGTGGAGGAAATGGCCGCTGGCCGGTCTGGTGCCGACGACGGGGCGCAAATATTCCGGGCTGGCCGCGATCAGCCCCGCCGGCAGGATGCCTTTCTCGACCAGACGGTTCGGCCCGTAGATATCGGCAATCGTTTCCTCGAACAGCTCGGCCCGCTGGACCAGGCCGGCACTGATCGCGGCCCATTCCTGCTCCTCTATCAGGAGAGGCACATGCGCCAGCGGCCATTCGCGCTCATTGGCGCCGGCCTGATCGTAGAGGCGGTAATAGACGCCGGCGTCGCGCAGATACTGGTCGGCGCGGGCGAAGCGCTGGGCGAGCTTTTCAGGCCCCAGATCTTCCAGCGCCTCGATGAACTCCTTCCAGACCGGACGGGGATTGCCTGATGCATCGACCATCTCGTCGACGACGCCGTCGATCGGCTGGTAGTGCTCCAGCAGGTTATGCGGCCTGCCGCGTATTTCCTGGTGATTCCCCTTTGCCATGGCTGATCAGAGTCTTGCAGGCCGCCGCAGGTCAAGGGTCAACGGGAAATCCTCAGAGGCTTGTTCATCGCGCAGCACGTAGGCGGACGGCGTATGGCCACGCGGCTCGAAGCGGGCGAGCCGCCGCGCCTCCGCTTCGTTGCCGTTGACCGGGAAAGTGTCGTAGCTGCGCCCGCCGGGATGTGCGACATGGTAGACGCAGCCGCCGACCGCCCGGCCCGACCAGCGATCGTAGATGTCGAAGACCAACGGCGTGTTGACCGGCAGTGCTGGATGCAGGCCAGATGAGGGCTGCCAGGCTTTGAAGCGGACGCCGGCCACCGCGATCTCTCTGGTGTCGGTCACTTTCATTGGCACGATACGGCCGTTGCAGACGATGGCATGGCGTTCCGGGTTGAGGCCTTCAGTCTTCACCTGCAGCCGCTCGACCGATGAATCGACAAAGCGCACGGTCCCGCCGATCGCACCCTGTTCGCCCATCACGTGCCACGGCTCCAATGCTTGCCGAAGCTCCAGCTTCATGCCGGCGTGCTGGACCTCGCCGCAGAACGGAAAGCGGAATTCAAGCTGCGCGTCGAACCATTCGGGACGGAATTCAAAGCCGTTCAGCTTGAGGTCGTCCAGCACGTCGAGAAAGTCAGCCCAGACATAATGCGGCAGCATGAAACGGTCATGCAGCGACGTGCCCCAGCGCACGAAGCGGCCATCAAGCGGGTTCTTCCAGGCGCGGGCGATAATGGCGCGCACCAGCAATTGCTGCGCCAGGCTCATGCGCGCATTGGGCGGCATTTCGAAGCCGCGGAACTCGACCAGCCCCAGCCGGCCGGTCGGGCCGTCGGGCGAAAACAGCTTGTCGATGCAGATTTCCGACCGGTGGGTGTTCCCAGTCACGTCGGTCAACAGGTTACGGAACAGCCGGTCGACCAGCCATGGCAACGGGGCGCTGCCACTGTCCGGATGCGGCACCTGCGCCATGGCGATTTCAAGCTCGTACAGCGAATCGTGGCGCGCCTCGTCGAAACGCGGCGCCTGGCTGGTCGGGCCGATGAACAGGCCTGAGAACAGATAGGACAGCGACGGACGGCGCTGCCATTGCAGGACAAGGCTTTTCAGCAAATCGGGGCGGCGCAGGAACGGACTGTCGTTGGGTGTCGCGCCGCCGACGACGACATGATTGCCGCCGCCTGTGCCGGTATGACGGCCGTCGATCATGAACTTGTCGGCGCCGAGCCGCGTCTGCCGCGCCTCCTCGTAGATCGCTGTGGTCGTCGCCACGCAGTCCTGCCAGTTCGCAGCCGGATGGATGTTCACTTCGATGACGCCGGGATCCGGAGCCACGCGGATGACGTTGAGGCGCGGATCGTGTGGCGGGCCGTAGCCCTCGATATGCACCGGCAGGCCGATAGCCTTTGCCGCGTTCTCGGCCGCCGCGACAAGTTCGACATAATCTTCCAGCGCCTCGACCGGCGGCATGAACACACAAAGCCGTCCGTCGCGCGGCTCGACCGAGAGCGCGGTGCGCACCGCGCCGCCGATCTCGGTAATCTCCTGTTCGACACGGTCCTGCTGGCCGGTCGCGGCGGTGAAGGACGCCGCCTGCTGCCGGCGCGCTATTTCGTTAGCGCCTTCAAGTTCGGCCGGGGCAGCCTCCGGCAAAGAAGCGGCTTCAGGCAAAATAGCCTCGCGCGCCGGCAACGGTCCGCGCGGCAGCGAAGGATCGACCGGCACGATGTAGGGGAACTGCGCCGGCGGCACATGGGGCAGCGTGCCGAGCGGCAGGCGGTAGCCGACCGGTGAATCGCCCGGCACCAGGAACAGCCTGCCGCGCCGCGTTTTCCATCTCTCCGAACGCCAGCGCGGTCCGGACGCCTGGCTGTTCCAGCGCTGGACAGGCAGCACATAGCCCGACGGCTTGGTCAGGCCGCGTTCGAACACCCGCGCCATGCGGCTGCGCTCCTCGGGGTCGTCCAGCTTCGAATTGGACGGATCGACATTCTCCGGCAGCTTGCCTTCCTTGAGCAGCCACTCAGCCGGATCCTCATAGGCTTCGCTGACCATGGTGTTGTCGATGCCGAGTTCATCGGCAATCGCCGTCAGCAGGCTTTCAGCCTGCTTCGGCCCGACATCTGCTTCGCTGTTCTCCCGCGCGATCAGCGACGGGTCGCTCCACACCGGCTCGCCGTCGGCGCGCCAGTACAGCGAGAAGGTCCAGCGCGGCAGGCTTTCGCCCGGATACCACTTGCCCTGCCCGTAGTGCAGGAAGCCGCCGGGCGCGAAACGCTCACGCAGCCGGCGGATCAGCGCATCGGCCTTTTCGCGTTTTGTCGGGCCGACGGCGGCGGTGTTCCACTCCTCCGCCTCGAAATCATCGATCGACACGAAGGTCGGCTCGCCACCCATGGTCAGCCGCACGTCCCCGGCCTCCAGCGCGGCATCGACCTGCTTGCCCAATGCGTCAAGCGCCTGCCAGCTTTCGTCGGAGAACGGCTTGGTGATGCGTGGATGCTCGGCGATGCGGTCGACCCGCATGTCGAAGCCGAACTCGACATTGGCGAAGCTCGCCATGCCGGAAATCGGCGCGGCGTTGCGGAAATGCGGCGTGGCCGCCAGCGGCACATGGCTTTCGCCGGTGAGCAGGCCGGAGGTCGGGTCGAAGCCGATCCAGCCGGCGCCCGGCAGATAGACCTCGCACCAGGCATGGAGATCGGTGAAGTCGACGGCGGTGCCGGGCGGTCCGTCAAGCGCGACGAGATCTGGCTTCAGCTGAATCAGATAGCCGGAAACAAAGCGCGCGGCGATGCCGAGATTCCTCAGGATCTGCACCAGCAGCCAACTCGTATCGCGGCACGAGCCTTTCTTGGCGGCCAGCGTTTCCTCCGGCGAAAAAACGCCGGTTTCCATGCGCACGATATAGGCGATCTCGCGCTGCAGGCGTGCATTGAGGTCGACTACGAAATTGACGGTGTTGGTTGGGTGGCGATCGATCGTTTGCAGGAACGCCGACAGCAGCGGTCCAGCCGGTTCCGGCGTCCGGTAGATGGCGAGATCGGCGCTGATCTCTTCCGGGTATTCGAACGGAAAGATCTCGGCCGCCGGCTCGACGAAGAAATCGAACGGATTGTAGACCGTCATGTCGGCGACGAGGTCGACCTCGATCTTCAGTTCCGTCACCGGTTCCGGAAACACGAAGCGCGCCAGGAAATTGCCGTAGGGATCCTGCTGCAGATTGACGAAGTGGTTCGCCGGCCCGACCTTCAACGAATGGCTGAGCACCTTGGTGCGGGAATGCGGCGCCGGCTGCAGCCTGATGACCTGCGGGCCGAGGACGACCGGACGGTCATATTTGTAATGGGTCAGGTGGTAGACGGCTGCCAGAATTGCCATGGGACCCCGAAAGTCGGCGTTTCAAACGAACTCGCCGAACCCTGACACAAATGCTGGCCATTCTCCAAGCAGAGATGTTGCGGTGCAACTAATTTAAGCAGCGTTGCTGGCCTCGGGGCCGGCTTAGAAAAACGCCTGCAATCCGGTCTGCGCCCGTCCGAGGATCAGCGCATGCACGTCATGCGTGCCCTCATAGGTGTTGACCGTTTCCAGGTTCTGCGCATGGCGCATGACGTGGTAGCCGATCTGGATGCCGTTGCCGCCATGCATGTCGCGGGCCTGGCGGGCGATGTCGAGCGCCTTGCCGCAATTGTTGCGCTTGACGATCGAGATCATCTCGGGGGCCATCTTGCCCTCATCCATCAGCCGCCCGACCCGCAAGCTGCCCTGCAGTCCCAGCGCGATCTCGGTCTGCATATCGGCGAGCTTCTTCTGGAACAGCTGGGTGCCGGCCAGCGGCTTGCCGAACTGCTTGCGGTCGAGGCCATATTGGCGGGCCCGGTGCCAGCAATCTTCCGCCGCGCCCATTGCCCCCCAGGAAATGCCGTAGCGTGCCCGGTTGAGGCAGCCGAACGGCCCCTTCAGGCCCGACACGTTAGGCAGCAGCGCGTCCTCACCGACCTCGACGCCTTCCATCACCACTTCGCCGGTGATCGACGCGCGAAGACTGAGTTTGCCGTCGATCTTTGGCGCCGACAGCCCTTTCATGCCTTTTTCCAGCACGAAGCCGCGAATCTCGCCGTCCTGCGCGCCCCCACTCTTGTCGGACAACTTTGCCCAGACGACGAACACGTCGGCGATCGGCGCGTTCGATATCCACATTTTCGACCCGGAGATCCTGTAGCCGTTCGCCGACTTCTCGGCCCGCGTCTTCATGCCGCCCGGATCGGAACCGGCATCCGGCTCGGTCAGCCCGAAGCAGCCGATCCATTCGCCTGACGCCAGCTTCGGCAGGTATTTTTTGCGCTGCGCCTCCGAGCCATAGGCATGGATCGGATACATCACCAGCGACGACTGCACGCTCATCATCGAGCGATAGCCAGAATCGATGCGCTCGACTTCGCGCGCCACCAGGCCATAGGTGACGTAGTTGGCGCCGAGCCCACCATATTCTTCCGGAATGGTGATGCCGAGCAGACCCGCCTCGCCCATCTCGCGAAAGATCCCGGCATCGGTCTTTTCCTCGAGATAGGCTTCCTCGATTCTGGGAGCGAGCTTGTCGGCGGCGAATGCCGCTGCGCCATCGCGCACCATCCGCTCGTCTTCCGACAGCTGGTCCTCGATCAGGAAAGGATCATCCCAGACGAATGCGTTCTTGTCGGCGGCCATGGCCTTGGTCTCCAGATGACGGAATTGGGCGGCTTATCGGCTTCCGGTTCGAAAAAATCAAACGAAATTGCTTCGGCGATCGATGAGCATTGGCGCTGCCCCTCATTGCCCTGCCGGGCATTTCTCCCCGTATAGTGACGGGGAGAAAGACGCTTTCGCATAGCATTTCGCCATCTGCAGCGCTGCAGAAAGGCGCCGACGTTGCGGCCAGCCCCCTCCTCCCCGTCACCATACGGGGAGAAGGTGCCGGCAGGCGGATGAGGGGCAGCGCCGACAGCGCAGTATCAGCTACTTACGCTTCAACGCATCGGCCAATGCGGCGCCGAATGCGCCCTGCCCTGCCGGCCGCTCCGGCTGGCGCTGCGGCGCCGGCGCTCGCGGCACCGGTCTGTTGCCATTGTCGCGTGGCTTCGGTGTGCCGCCGTCACCTTCCCTGCGCATCGACAGGCCGATGCGCTTGCGCTTGATGTCGACCTCGACGACGCGCACCTTGACCACGTCGCCGGCTTTCACCACCTCATGCGCGTCCTTGACGAAACGGTCGGCCAGTTGCGACACGTGCACAAGTCCATCCTGGTGCACGCCGATATCGACGAAGGCGCCGAAAGCGGCGACATTGGTGACGGTGCCTTCCAGCAGCATGCCTGGCTTCAAATCCTTGATGTCGTCGACGCCGTCGGCGAAGGTCGCGGTCTTGAAGCCGGGGCGCGGATCGCGGCCGGGCTTTTCCAGTTCCGCCAGGATATCGCGCACCGTCGGCAGGCCGAACCGCTCATCGACGAAGACACGCGGATCGAGCGCCTTGAGAGCGGCACTGTCGCCCATTAGCGAGCGGAGGTCGCGTCCGCAGGCGGCGACGATCTTTTTCGCCACGCCATAGGCTTCCGGATGCACGGCCGAGGCATCGAGCGGTTCGGTGCCGTTGGGAATGCGCAGGAAGCCGGCGCATTGCTCGAAGGCCCGGGGTCCGAGCCGCGCCACCTTCAACAGGTCGCGGCGGCTGGCGAAAGGGCCGGTTGCGTCACGATGCGCGATGATCGCCTCGGCCAGCGAGGCGCCGAGACCCGAAACCCGCGCCAGCAGCGGCGCCGAGGCGGTGTTGAGGTCGACGCCGACGGCGTTGACCGCGTCCTCGACCACCGCTTCCAGGGAGCGGCCGAGCCGGTACTGGTCGACGTCATGCTGATACTGGCCGACGCCGATCGACTTCGGCTCGATCTTGACCAGTTCGGCGAGCGGATCCTGCAGCCGCCGCGCGATCGAGACCGCGCCGCGCAGCGACACGTCGAGGCCGGGGAATTCCGCCGCTGCAGTTGCCGAGGCGGAATAGACCGAGGCGCCCGCCTCGCTGACGATGACCTTGAGCGGCTTCGGCCCAGAATCGGACGGCATGTCCGACAGCATGTCGGTCACCAGCCTTTCCGTCTCGCGGCTGCCGGTGCCGTTGCCGATGGAAATCAACTCGACCTTGTGCAAGCGGATGAGCTTTGCCAGTTCGGCTTGCGTGCCGCGCACGTCATTCCGAGGCGGAAAAGGATAGACCGTCGTCGTTGTCAGCAGCTTGCCGGTGCCGTCCACGACCGCCACCTTGACGCCGGTGCGGATGCCGGGGTCGAGCCCCATCGTTGCGCGCGAGCCGGCCGGGGCAGCGAGCAGCAAATCCTTCAGATTGCGGGCGAAGACATGGATTGCCTCCTCCTCGGCCCGCTCGCGCAGATCCCGCATCAAATCGAGCGTCAGGTGCAGCGACAGCTTTATGCGCCAGGTCCAGCCCGCCACCTCCATCAGCCAGCGGTCGCCCGGCAACTGGCCGATGGCGTAGGCATCGGCGATCATCCGCTCGACCGGCTTCACCGGCGACGCGTCATCGGCATCGACTTCTATATCGAGCGACAGCACTTCCTCATTGCGGCCGCGCAGCATCGCCAGGGCGCGATGGCTCGGCACATTGGCCCAGCGCTCGACATGGTCGAAATAGTCGGAGAATTTCGCGCCAGCTTCCTGCTTGCCGTCGACGACGCGCGACCGCAAGAAGGCGCGTTCCTTCATGTAGGTCCGCAGCCTGCCGACCAGATCGGCATTCTCGGCGAACTGCTCGGACAGGATGTCGCGCGCACCATCGAGCGCCGCCTTGGCATCGGCTACCTCTTCACTGATGTAGGCCAGCGCCAGTTCTGCGGGCACCGCGGCGCGATCGGCAAGGATGGCCTCGGCCAGCGGTCCCAGCCCGCGCTCGCGCGCGATCTCGGCCTTGGTCCGGCGCTTCGGCTTGTAGGGCAGATAGATGTCTTCGAGTTCCGCCTTGGTGACGGCCGCCGCGATCTTGGCTTCAAGCTCTTCGGTCAGCTTGCCTTGCTCGCGGATGGAACCGAGAATGGTGTCGCGGCGCGCATCGAGCTCGCGCAGATAGACGAGCCGCTCGGCCAGCAGGCGCAGCTGCGTGTCGTCGAGGCCGCCGGTGACCTCCTTGCGGTAGCGCGCCACGAACGGCACTGTCGCGCCTTCGTCCAGCAGTCCAATCGCCGCCGCGGCCTGTTCGGGCCGGGCCGTGATCTCGGCTGCGATGATTGCTGCGATGCGCTTGATGTCGGGTGCCATGTCGTTCCTGCTGTCCTGTCGAAAAGAGCGGCGACCATAGGCGCAGAGCGTCGCTCCGCCAACCGCGGCGTTTTCGATCACCCTGACAGGTCCACAGGAAAGCTGCGATGGCGGGCAGGGTCAGATCATGCGGCTCAGCGCTTCGAAGAAAGCAATCATGTCGAGATCGAGCGGCTCGTCGACCGGTTCCGGCTGCGACGACATCTTGGCGATGACGACCTCCGCCTTGGGATCGACGTAGAGCCACTGGCCGTGGATGCCGATGCCGCAGAAAGCGCCGCTTGCCGCGCCGGTCTGGTACCATTTGTTGCGGTAGCGGCCTTTCGGGAAGAGGAATGCCATCGTGCCACGCTGCCAGGCCTCGGCATCTCCGCCTGTGCTGACAGTGTCGCGCACCCAGGCTTCCGGCACGATGCGGCGGCCATTGGCGATGCCGCCCTGCCGCATCATCTCGCCGATCCGCGCCAGATCGCGCGGCGTCACCGAAATGCCGCCGGCCGTGCGCGCAGTGCCGGCCAAATCGACTGTCACCGAGGCTTCGCTCATTGCACCAAGCGGCAGCCACAATTTCTCGTGCATCAACTCGGCGAAGCGCTGGCCGGACGCGCGTTCGATCAGGATGCCGAGCAGGTCGGAATTGGGCGAGCGGTAGCGGAACGTCCGGCCATGCGGCTCGCCAAGGCGCTGCAGCGTCAGGATGAAGTCGGCCAGGCTTTCCATGCCGCCCGGATTCCACAGCGTCGCGCGGCGATAGCGGGCAAAGGCGCTTTCCGGATCGAGATAGGCTTCTTCGAAGTCGAGGCTGACGCTCATGTCGAGCACATGCCGCACGCTGGCATCGCCATAGGCCGAGCCAGCAGCTTCCGGCAGATAGCGGGTCACCGGCGCCTGCGGGTCGAAAACTCCTTCGCCTTCCAATATGCCGGCTAGAATGGCGGTCAGCGACTTGCTGATCGAGAAGATGATGTGGCGCGCGCCGAACTCCATATGCGGTGCGAACCAGTCGCCGACGAATTTGCCGGCTTTCATGATCGTCAGTGCGTCGGTGTCGGAGCGCGTGAGAAAGGCCGCAACGGTCTCGGCGCCGCCGGCCAGCGCGACCTTTTCGCCAAGCAGCCCGTCAAGATCCTGAGCCGGCGCCTCACTGCTGCTTGACGCTGCAGCGACACGCGCGCTCGGCACCAACTCCCCGACATTCTGGAACGACCACCGGCTGAACGGGCTTTCGCGCCAGTTGCCGAGCAGCACCTGGTTGCGGGCAAAGCCATATCTGGTCTCGAACGCGGTCTTGCCGGTCATGGCTTTTCCTTCCGGTTTTTGGAACTTCGAGACTGTTTCGAAATCAGATGGCCGCCAGAGTAGAGTTGCCAAACGGTCTCTAGGCCAGCGCGGCAGCGATCGCGTGGACGGCTTTCAGCGTCGCCACCGAAAAGGCGATGCTGGTGAAATCCGGGTGGCTCGAAAGCTTCACTACGACCATTCTTGTGTTCCAGTCGATATGGATCAGCTGCCCGAACACTCCCCGGCACATCAGTGCGCGCGAACGCGGGTCCTCGATCCAGAACTGGTTGCGGTAGCTGCCTTCCGGCAGGCTGGGATTGAGGTCCGGTCCGTGCCTGCCGGTGCGCGTCGCCTCGATCCAGTCGGCCGGCACGACACCGCCGCCATTGTCGAGGATCAGCTGGCCGAAACGGCCATAGTCGCGCAGCGTGGCGTTGAAGCCGCCATCGGCGATGGCGTAGCCGGCGCTGTCGACGGTGAAGCAGGCGCTTTCATCCGCCCCGAGCTTTTGCCAGAGTTCTTCCGAGACCAGCTGCGCCAGCCGCTTGCCGGTCACTCGTTCCATGATGAAGGCGAGCACGTCGGTCTCTATCGAACGGTATTCGAACGCGGCGCCATGCGGCCGGCTTGTCTCCTTGAGCCGCAGGATCAATTCGAACATATGCGACGGCCACTCGAAGGCCGGGTCGCTGCCCGGCGGCACCGGTTTCCAGCCGCTGGCGACATCGACCTGACCGATGTCGGAATAGCGGTCGGTGTATTCCTCGGAAAAGCGCACGCCGGACGTCATGTCGAGCACATGCTGCACGCTGGCGCCGGCCCAGCCGGTAGTCTCCAGCTCCGGCAAATAGGTTGTCACCGTCAAGGCCGGATCGATCAGGCCGCGCCCGGCGAGTATGCCGAATACCGAGCCTGTGACCGATTTCGCCATCGACTGCGACAAATGCAGCGTGCGCTCGGTCATCCCGTTGCAATAGCGCTCATAGGCGATCTTACCGTCCTTGAGCACGAGAAGCCCGTCCGTATAGGTTTCGTCCAGCAGCCCGGCCAGCGTCGTAGGCTTCCCCGTGCTGTCGCTCACCGGCAGCGCGTCGAGATCGACCTCGGTCCGCTCGAAGCGGCGGCGATGGCCATTGCCGCGCCAGACTTCGACGGTCGGCAGAATTTCGCGGATGTGCTGGAATGCCCAGCGATTCCAGGGTCCCCTGTCCCAGTCGAGCTTCGGTGGCACCATTTTGGGCGGTGAGCCCTGCATGATCGGCGGCCGCGGATCGGAGTTGCGGTAGGAAGTCATGAGATGCGTCCCGGCAATATGAAAACGGACCCGGCGGCGCCCGCCGCCGGGTCCGTCAACGATGCGATCACTTCTGCAGTTCGGTCCAGATCCTGGTGTAGAGTGCCTGCACGTCGGGCGCGCAGGTCAGCATGAACGTGCCCTTGTCGGCGAACTCGGCGGGGATGTTGACCTCCGGCGCCGTTTTCATGTCCTCAGGCATGAAGGCTTCCGATCCCTTGATGCCGTTGGCGTAGCGCGCGAAAGACGAGATCATCGCGGCGTTCTCGGGATCCATGACGAAGTTCTGGAACAGCTTGGCGTTTTCGACGTTCTTGGCGTCCTTCAGCACCGCCAGATTGTCCATAAAGATTGGATAGCCCTCCTTCGGATAGCCATAGACGAAGTCCTTGTTCTGCAGGCGAGAGCGAAACGACGCGCCGTTCCAGTCGACGCTGGCGGCGAAGTCGCCCTTGGCGAACTTCTCGACGGTGCCATAGTCCATGGAGATCCATTTCGGCTTGGCCGCCACCAGCACATCGCGCACCTTCTTCAGCACCTCCTTGTCGCCGGTGCACGGCTCGCCGCCGACATATCTGATGGCGAGATGCATCACATCGGCCATTTCGGGAACGACGTTGATCTTGCCGACCAGTTCCGGCGGCGGATCCAAAAAGATGGCCGAGGTGTTGGGATCGCCCTTGTAGACTGCGGTGTTGACCGTGACGCCAGTCGTGCCCCACTGCCACGGCACAGTATATTTGCGGCCCGGATCGAAGGGAACATCGACCCATTTCGGATCCATGTTCTTGAAGTTCTCCATCTTGTTCGGCTCTGTCTCCAGGAGCAACCCTTCCTGGATCCAGATCGGCACGAAGCTCGCCGAGGGCACCACGACATCGAAGCCGCTGCCGCCCTGCCTGATCTTGGCCAGCGCGGTGTCGTTGGAATCGTAGTCGGTGACGGTCACCTTGACCTTGTATGTCTCCTCGAATTTCTTGACGAGCTCGGGGCTGGTGTAGTTGCCCCAATTGTAGATGTTGAGTTCGCCCTCGGCGCGGGCGAGACCCGCCGAGGCGAACAGCGCGGCGCTGAGTGCCGTCGCAGTCAGTTTCCACTTCATCGTTTCTCTCCTGTCACTCGTGATCCTTTTTCCTGCTGATGAAAAAGAAGACGGTGACGATCAAGATCGAGATCAGCAGGAACACCGTCGAAATTGCGTTGATTTCCGGCGTGATAAAGCGCCGGAACTGGCCGAGCATGTAGGTCGGCAACGTGTCCTGGCCGCCGGATTTGACGAACTCGGTGATGACGACGTCGTCCAGTGAAATGACGAAGGCCAGCATCAGCCCGGCAAGGATGCCTGGCCACAGCAGCGGAAAGGTGACGCGCCGGAAAGCCTTCCAGGGTGTCGCGTAGAGGTCGGCCGCCGCGGTCTCCAACGACAGGTCCATGCTCTCGAGCCGCGCCCGGATCGGCAGATAGGCAAAGGGAATGCAAAAGGCGGTATGCGCCGCCATCAGGTAGCCCAGCCCCGAATAGCCGGTCCAGATCTTGATGCGCGAGAAGAAGATCAGCAGCGCCACCGCAGTGACGATCTCCGGCACCATCAGCGGCTGGTTGATGAAGGCGTATTTGAAGCCGAGGCCGGGATAGGGTTTGGTTCGGGTCGTGGCGAGTGCAGCCATGGTGGCGACGATGGTGGCAATGGTGGCGGCGACCAAAGCAATCTGCAGCGACCGGATGGCGGCATCGACGACCTGGTTGTTGTTCCAGGCCTGGTAGAACCAGCGCAGCGACACGCCTTCCCAGACCGCGATCGAATTGCCTGAATTGAAGGCATAGACGACAAGCGTGACGATCGGCAGGTACAGCGCGAAGAAGCAGATCATTGCGATGGTGGTGAAGCCGGTCTGCCGACGGATATCGAAACGGCTAGCCATGCGCGCCACCCCGGCGCCCGACGGAACGGACATACAAAAGCAGCGCCACCATCACGATCGCCATCAGCGAGAGCGACAGCGCCGAGCCGAGCGGCCAGTTGCGGCCTTGCCCGAACTGCAGCTCGATCAGATTGCCGAGCATCATATTCTTCGACCCGCCGAGCACGCGCGGGGTGACATAGGCGCCCAGCGCCGGGATGAAGACAAGAATCGAGCCGGCGATGATGCCCGGCTTGACCAGCGGGATGATGACCCGCCTCAGCACCTGGAAGCGGTTGGCATAGAGGTCGTAACCCGCCTCGACCAGCCGGAAGTCGATCTTTTCCATGCTGGCATAGAGCGGCAGCACCATCAGCGGCAGATAGACATAGGTCATGCCGACCATCAGCGCGAAATCGGTGAACATCATCTGGATCGGCTGGCTGATGATGCCGAGCTTGATCAGCACCGTGTTGACGAGGCCCTCGTTGCGGATCACCTCCTGGATGGCGAAGGTGCGGATCAAGAGATTGGTCCAGAACGGGATGGTGATCAGGAACAGCCAGATGTCGCGCTGGCGCGCCGGCCGTGTGGCGATGAAATAGGCGGTCGGGAAGCCAAACAGCAGCGTCAGGATCGTCGTCAGGAACGACAGCTTGGCCGAGCGCCAGAAGATCGACAGATGCGCATCGGCGAAGGCCAGCGTGTCGTCGAAGATATCGCGCTGCATCAACACCGACAGCCAGCCGTCGGTCGAGAATTTCCACACCACGCCGCCGTACGGCCCCGGCGTCAGGAAGGAATAGATCACGACGATCAGCAGCGGGCCGGTCGCCGCGAGAAAGATGATGACCAGTGCCGGCACCGACAGCAGCCAGCGATCGCGGATTTCACGGCGTTCGGCATCCTTGGCGACTTGTTCCGCGCTTGCCATCAATCCCTCAGCACTTGCGCGGCGTCGTTGCCGATCGAGATGCCGACCTTGTCGCCCCGCTCGAAACCGCAGCCGGCGCTGCGCGTGTTCTGCTGGCGCACGGTGAACGCCTCGCTGCTGTCCAGGCGAACATGGATGTGCGTGTCGGTGCCGAAATAGACGATGTTTTCGACCGTGCCGGACAGGTCGCCCTTGCCGCTGGTCAGCTTGGCATGTTCGGGCCTGACAACCACGGTGGCATTGTCCTTCGGCTGGAAGCCTTCCGCTACAGTCGCGTCGATCGTCGCGCCGGATTTGAGCGTTGCCCGGGCCTTGCCGTTGCCCATGCCTGATATGGCCGCGGTCAGGAAATTGGTTTCGCCGATAAAGTCGGCGACGAAGCGCTCCGCCGGCTTGTCATAGATATCCCAGGGCGTGCCGACCTGCAGGATCTTGCCCGACGACATCACCGCGATGCGGTCCGACATGGTCAGCGCTTCTTCCTGGTCGTGGGTGACGAAGATGAAGGTGATGCCGGTCTCGTGCTGCAGCCGCTTCAGCTCGATCTGCATCTCCTTGCGCAGCTTGAAGTCGAGCGCCGACAGCGGCTCGTCGAGCAGCAGCACTTTCGGCTGCGGCGCCAGTGCGCGCGCCAGCGCCACGCGCTGTTGCTGACCGCCGGAAATCTGGCTGGTGCGGCGGTTGCTCAGCGCTTCCATCTTGACCAGCTTCAGCATCTCGGCGACGCGCGCCTTCACTTCGGCCTTGGGCTTGCCGAGCATTTCGAGGCCGAAGCCGATATTCTCGGCCACCGTCATATGCGGGAACAGCGCATAGTTCTGGAACACGGTATTGACCGGCCGCTTGAACGGCGGCAGCGGCGCGATGTCCTGGCCATGCAGCAGGATCTCGCCGGCGCTGGGGAAATCGAAGCCGGCGATCAGCCGCAAAAGCGTCGTCTTCCCGCAGCCGGACGGACCAAGCAGCGTGAAGAACTCATTTTCGCGGATCGACACCGAAACCGTGTCGAGGGCGGCGACCTGTGACTCCCCGCTTCCGAAGACCTTGCGGACGCCACGAACTTCAATTGCACTTTTACCCGGTTGTTCCGGCACGATTACCCCATTCTTGCGTCCGCTCTTCTGGCGGATCCAGTCCCACTCGATTGTCAGCACACGGCGCATGGCTTGGCAAGCACACATCTGAATGTCGATCCAGAACGCAATTCCCGTGCCACCGTCAGGCCTGGTAGGTGATCTTGCCGCCGCAGATCGTCGTCACCGGCCGCACCGTATGCAGCGCTTCCGGCGCGGTCGCCTCGATGTCGGCTGAGAGCACCACGAGATCGGCCATAAAGCCTGTCTTCAGGCGGCCCTTGCGATGCTCCATGAACTCGGCATAGGCGCCTTGCACCGTGTAGCCCGCTAGCGATTCATGCAACGAGAAGCTCTGGTCGGGATCGCTGTCTGCCCATCGTTTGCGCAGCACAGCCGCCTGAATGCCCAGGATCGGATCGATCGGCGACACTGGCCAGTCGGAGGCGAAGACGAGGCGGGCACCGGCCTGCTTCAGCGTCCGCCAGGCATAGCTCAGCGGCCATCTTTCGCGGCCGATGCGCGAAAGCGTCGGCTCCAGCGGGAAGTCCATGGCGCCGGGCGGGTGCGGCGGCTGCATCGAGGCGATGACGCCAAGCTCTGCGAAGCGCGGTACGTCGGCGGCGGTGACCACCTCGATATGCTCGATCCGGTGCCGGCTGTCGCGCTTGCCGTTCGCCTTTTGCGCGGCGTCGTAACCGTCGAGCACGGCGCGCACGGCGCCGTCGCCAATCGAGTGCACTGCCATCTGCAGCCCGCGCCTGTCGACGGCCACGGCAAGGTCGATGAACTGCTGCGGCGTGAACAGCGGCTCGCCCTGCCAATCCGGACGGTCCGCATAGGGCTCGACCATCACCGCCGTCCATGAATCGAGCACGCCGTCGTAGAACACCTTGACCATGCCTGACGACAGCCATTCGCCCGCATAGCGCTCAGCCATATCAGAGGCTTTGTCGAGCATGTCGAGCGTCATGAAGTTCTTGTAGTGGAACGGCACCTGCACCCGGCACAGCAAGTCGCCGTCGGCCTCGATCTCGGACAGGAGTTCGAGCTGGTGCAAATTGCCGTCCATGTTCTGGATCGACGTGATGCCGTGCCTGGCGCACCATTCCAGCCCGCGGCGCATGATCGCCCGGTCGGAGGCCTGCTCCGCCGGCGTCGGCTTCGGGTCCGGCTCGCCGCCGGTGGCCAGGCCGAGCCACACACGCTCCTCGCCGGCCAGCGCGATCAGCGGCCCAAAGGCCTCGCCCTCGCGCAATTCGCCACCGGCCAACCCGTCGTCGCCCATGACGATCTCGTTGCCGGGATCAAGCCGCTTGCCTCCAAGCAGGCCGGCCAATTCCAGTGCCTTGGTGTTCGCCCACATTGTGTGGTGGTCGGGCGCCGCCATGACGAAGGGCCTGTCCGGAAGGATGCGGTCGAGGTGATGGCGGCTGACCCGTTCCGTCGCCGACAGGATGGTATAGTCGGCGCCTTGCGCCTGCAGGACGGATAGATCCGGCCGCTTTGCGGCATAGTTGCGCACAGCATCGCAAAGCGCATCGAAACCGCGGACGCCCATCAGTTGGAGATGATCGAGCTCGGCCGCGCCGCCGAAAAGATGCATATGCGCTTCGATGAAGCCGGGAACGACGGAGCCGCGCTCGGCGTCGATGACGCGCGTGCCGGGTCCCTTGTGATCCAGCACGGTCGCGCGATCTGCGATCGTAATGATTTCGCCGCCCTTGATCGCTATGGCTGCGGCGCGGGGAGTATCGGGATCCATCGTCAATATGCTGGCGTTCTCGACGATCAGATCGGCCGATGGCGGCATAATTTTCTCCCGTTTGAGCTTAGGCTAGCAGAGTATTGACGTCTGGCAAGCCGCCGCTGCCACCCGCAACAAGGATCCGGGAAGCCTCTTGGCGGGGCTGAAACTCTCTGGCACAAAGCAATTCGTCAATGACGGATACGCAACCCGAAGAGCGAGCCGGCCGCCAAAATGAAGACTGTTTTCTCCCCTCTTCACGCCGGTCATGCCGGCAATTTCGAGCTCATTTCGGGCGCCATCGTGCCGGCCTTCGAGAAGCCCTCGCGCGCCGAGTTCATCAAGGCGCGGGTGGAGAGCGAAAAGCTCGGCCCGGTGCTGCCGCCCGACACGCACGACCTCGCTGCCGCCAAGCAGGTGCATACCAGCGACTACATCGACTTCCTGCCGACGGTATGGCCGCTGTGGGAAGCGTCGGGCCGGACGGGCTCGGCCATCCCCTTCACCTGGCCGACGCGCGGCTTGCGCGGCGATGTGCGCCCGCAAACCATCGATGCGCTGCTTGGCTTTTATTCCTTCGACGGCGGCGCCAGCTTCGTCAAGGGTACCTGGGAGGCGATCAAGTCGTCCTATGATGTGGCGCTGACCGCAGCCGCCCTGGTCAAGGGCGGCGAGATATCAGCATTCGCGCTCTGCCGCCCGCCCGGCCATCATGCCGGTGCGGCGTTCATGGGCGGCTATTGCTACATCAACAACGCCGCGGTTGCCGCGCAATGGTTCCGCGACCAGGGCGCCAGGCGCGTCTCGATCCTCGATGTCGATTACCATCACGGCAACGGCACGCAGGAGATTTTCTACAGCCGCGGCGACGTGCAGGTGCTGAACCTGCATGGTGACCCGATGACCGAATATCCGTTCTTCCTGGGCCATGCCGACGAGCGCGGCGCTGGCGCCGGCGAAGGCTTCAATGTCAACTACCCCATGCCGTTCGGCACCGCATGGGATGCCTGGAATGCTTCGCTGGAGGACGCCTGCGCAAAACTTGCGGCTTACGCTCCGGAGGTCGTTGTCGTCTCGCTCGGCGTCGACACGTTCGAGAAGGACCCGATCAGCAGGTTTAAGCTGAAAAGCGCCGACTATCCCAGGATTGGCCGTCGCATCGCCAAGCTCGGCCTGCCGACGCTGTTCGTCATGGAAGGCGGCTATGCCGTCGAGGAAATCGGCATCAATGCCGTCGGCGTGCTGACCGGATTCGAAGATCGGTAATGCATGTCGCCCAAAGGGCTGCCCCGTGCGTTCGACCCGAGAGAGCTTAGCGGTGATGGCAGCTACGCCCCTTGGCGCCGATCGTCCTGGAGCGCGCCGCTTCCCCAGGCCCTCATATTTCGACAAGGCCTACTTGACGGGAAAGAGTGGATCGATCGTCATTGTCTGCTCTCCGGCGCGTAATGGAGGATGACAACACCTGACTTGAGCGTCTTCGTCTCGAGATGCTTCAGGGGTATCCGGCTCGGGCCGCCCTTGAAGAGCGGCGTGCCTTTCCCGAGAATGACGGGGTTGATCCCGAGGTGATACTCGTCGATCAGGCCGTGCTCCATCAGGGTCGCCGTGAGGTCGGCGCTGCCGAACACGAAGATGTCTCCGCCGTCCCTGCTCTTCAGCTTGGAGACTTCTTCCGCGACATTGCCGTTGAAGAGCTTCGTGTTGTTCCAGTCGGCGCTTTTCAGCGTGCGCGAGAAGACCACCTTCTCGATCTTGTTCATGAAATCCGCGATCCAGCCTTGCTCGGACGGCCAATAGGCTGCCATGAGCTCGTAGGTCACCCGGCCGAAGATCAGCGTGTCGGCCTTTTCGTGGGTTTCACGAATGTAGTTCTCGAGTTCTTCTTCGAAGACGAACCAGCTGATGTCCCTGTCAGGACCTTCGAAGAAGCCGTCGACGCTCACCATGTCCCATATGATCAGTTTTCTCATAGAACACTCCTCTTCGTGTATCCCTTTGTGAATTCTCGGCCTATCCCGTGAAGCGGAAGCGCATGTTGGTGATCTGCCCCGCTTCCGAGAGCTCGGTCTTCTCCAGCCTGACCGCTCCAGTCCGACCGGCTATGCCGTTCTGACTGAAGCGGCGGATGCCGTCGCCATTGAGGACGGGCGCGACATGGAGGAGGACCTCGTCCACAAGCCCTGATTCGGGCCGACGGGAAATCGCAGCATTTCAGCGGGATGCGACGAAGCGTTCCAGTTTGCCGAGAGTTTGCAGTCCCAGTTCCACGGCACCGAAGCCCTTCGCCTCCTGGAACTCGGCGGCCGTGCTGAATACCATGCCCAGCGTCACCTTCGTTGCCCCGTCCTGGTCCTCGAACGAGGCCCAGGCGTCGGCATGTTTCGGCCCGTTCTCGCCCCAATGCAGCGTATAGCCGATCCTCTCCTCGGGCCGGACCTCGTTATAGAGATGGTGGTTCGGGAAAACCGTGCCGTCAGGCCCGATCATGTCGAATACCCACTCGCCGCCCGCTCGCAGGTCGATCCTCTTCGTTCGACAGGAGAAGCCTTCCGGCCCCCACCATTGCGGCAGCGTTTCAGGGTTCATCCACGCGCCCCACACCATGGACCGCGGCGCCTGAATCACCCGCTGCAGCACCATGGTCCGTTCGGCCGCGCCCGCGAGATTGTCCAGGCCGGCGCCGAAGCCCGCCCGATAGCCTGCTTCCATGTACTGCGCCAGCGAGGAAAGTTGCACCGTCACGACCAACCGGCTGCGCTCGTGCGTTCCCGAGACATCCGCCGTCACCAGCGCGACCGATTGCGTCACGCCTTCGCACGAGATCACCTCGTAGTTCACACTGCATATCGATGGCTGCAACGCCAGCCAGCCATTCTCGCAGCGGATGTCCGGCTGGCCCTCTGCCTTGCAGAGCGAGATCTCGCGTCCACCCACCCTGGTGTCGGCCTCCAAAAACTCCACGGTGACCGAGGGCGACGGCGCAGCCCAGATCGCCCGCGCGGCCGGCGCCGTCCAAGCCTCCCACAGCACGGCCAGTGGCGCGGCCACGTCCCGTTCGAAGGTCAGCGTCGCAAAACGGCCCTTCCTATCATCGGGCACCGCACGGGTCGCACTGTTTGTAGCGAGGTTCTGTGTCATTCTGCGCGTTCCTTCTTCATCACATTCATCACAAATGCGTCCAACCGGTCGAGCCGAGATTCCCAGATGGCCCGCTGTTCATCGAGCCAAGTCCGCGCTGGATCCAGAGCCTCGGGTACGATGGCGCAGGTGCGTATCCGCCCGTCCTTGGACGTGGTGATCAACCCTACCTCCTCCAGCACGGAAAGGTGCCGCATCACCGTGGGCAGCCGCAGTCCCGTGGGCCCAGCCAGATCCGTTACCCGCGCAGGTGTTTCGGCGAGCCGGGTCAGGATCGACCGGCGGGTCGGATCAGCGAGTGCGTGGAAGAGCAGCGAGAGATCAGGATCATGCTTAGCCATTTCGCTAACTATCGCCCATTTGCCGGTGGCGCAAGCGAAAACTTCGTCAAGTCGCTAAGTATTTCTGGCCCAACGCGCCGAGTTCTTGCAGCAGGCGGCTTCTGTTGCTGGCTCGCTGGGAAAGTCGTTCGCAGCGATGCTCGCACTGGCCGATGCCTGCGATCGAAAACAAAATCCTGAAGCCGCCAGTCCGCTTCCCACCAATCTCATTCGTTCGCGTCTTATCGGTTCACGGCAGAAGGCAGCGGGCGCGGCGGACAGAAAGTCGGACACCTCACCGAAGCGCTTCACGCGGCCTGCAAGAATGGCCGCCGACCTGTTCCCGCCACCGCTATCTCTTTGTTGGACCATGATCTTCTTTGAAAAGGCGTTCGCCCTTTGCGAGGTCATGCTCTACTTCTAGGGGACGGCATGAGGGCACCGATTCTGGAAGAACGCAGCATTTGAAGTCGGGGAAGCATCGATGATCGACGACGAGCCGGACAGCGAACGCGTCTCGGCGCTGGCGCCGTTCCGACACGGCATTTTTGGCGCCGTATGGTCCGCCAGTCTGGTTTCGAATTT
Organism: Mesorhizobium sp. WSM4846; assembly: GCF_055811415.1. NCBI lineage: Bacteria > Pseudomonadati > Pseudomonadota > Alphaproteobacteria > Hyphomicrobiales > Phyllobacteriaceae > Mesorhizobium > Mesorhizobium sp. WSM4846. The sequence goes on along the minus strand of NZ_JBVVPZ010000004.1, from coordinate 100,578 downwards.
CGGTGGCTTGATCCAGGGCGTCGGCGCCGCCTGGATGATGACCACGATCGCCACCTCGTCCTATCAGGTTGCGCTGGTCCAGGCCTCGACCACCTTGCCGATCATGCTGTTTGCGCTCGTTGCCGGCGCCATCGCCGACAGCTTCAACCGGCGCAAGGTCATGCTGATTGCCCAGATCTTCATGCTGATCGTCTCGGTTCTGCTGATCGTGTTCACCTATCTTGGCTTGATAACGCCGTGGACGCTGCTGGCCTTCGCCTTCCTGATCAACTGCGGCACGGCGCTTTACAACCCGTCATGGCAGGCTTCTGTCGGCGACATGGTGCCGCGCGCCAAGCTGCCGGCGGCCGTCGCGCTCAACTCCTTGGGCTTCAACCTGACGCGCAGCGTCGGCCCAGCGATCGGCGGCATCATCGTTGCCGCCGCAGGTGCTGCAGCGGCCTTTGCCGCCAACGCATTGAGCTATGTCGGGCTGATCATCGTGCTGGCCCGCTGGAAGCCGGAATTGCCGGCCTCGACACTGCCGCGCGAGACGCTGGGCGCGGCGATGGGTGCTGGCCTGCGATACGTCGCGATGTCACCAAATATCGGCAAGGTGCTGGTAAGGGGTGCGGCTTTCGGCTTCAGCGCCGGTGCGGTCCTGGCACTGCTGCCGCTGGTGGCGCGCAATGTCGTCAAGGGCGATGCCTTGACCTACGGCATCATGCTCGGTGCTTTCGGCATCGGCGCCGTCGGCGGCGCGCTGATCAGCGTCAGGCTGCGGCAGATCCTGTCGAGCGAGACGATGGTGCGCATGGCATTCGGCGGCTTTGCGCTCTGCGCCTTCAATGCCGCCGTCAGCGATCAGGCCTGGCAAACGTCGCTCGGGCTGCTCATCGGCGGCGCCTGCTGGGTGGTCGCGCTGGCGCATTTCAACGTCACGGTGCAGATGTCGACGCCGCGCTGGGTGGTCGGCCGGGTGCTCTCGGTCTATCAGACGGCGACCTTCGGCGGCATCGCCCTCGGCAGCTGGATCTGGGGTGTCGTCGCCGATGCGCAGGGCGCCGAGTTCGCGCTGACCGCAGCCGCCGTTACGATGCTGGCTGGCGGCGCGATCGGCCTGTTGCTGCCCTTGCCGCAGCAGGCGGTGCTCAACCTCGATCCGCTGAACCGTTTCAAGGAGCCGCACCTTGCGCTCGATCTAAAACTGCGCAGCGGCCCGATCGCCATCATGATCGAATACATCATCCGCGAGGAGGACGTGCCGGAATTCCTGGCCACCATGGCCGAGCGCGGCCGCATCCGCCGCCGTGACGGCGCCCGCAACTGGACGCTGGCGCGCGATCTCGAAAATCCCGCAATATGGATCGAGCACTATCACACGCCGACATGGCTCGAATACATCCGCCACAACAAGCGGGCCACCCACGCCGACGCCGTTGTCGGCGAGCGCCTGCGGGCGCTGCACAGCGGCGACGAGCCGCCGCGCGTCCGCCGCATGATCGAGCGTCCGACAACCGCCGGCACCGCGATCGTCATGCCGAAAGGACCAATCGAGCATTAGGTTGGCGGAGGCCCTGTCGGAGGAAGCACGCGCAAGCTCATTCGCTTGTGCCGCGTTGCGCCGAGAAGCTATTTGACCTTGATGATGACCTTGCCCTTGGCCCGGCCCTGTTCAATGTATGCCAATGCCTCGTTGGTCTGCTCAAGCGGAAAGATGCGATCTATAACCGGGCGGATGACGCCCGTTTCGATGAGCGACGTGATTTTTGTCAACTGCTCGCCATTGGCCGCCATGAACAGGAACGAATATCGGACATCTGCGCGTTTTGTCCGTCTCCTGATGCCTGCGCTCAGAACGCGCATGACCAGGTTCAGCACCCAGCTCAGCCCCTTCTCCCTGGCAAACCCAGGATCGGGCGGACCGGAGATCGAAACGGCTACGCCACCTGGCTTCAACACACGCAGAGACTTTTCGAGGGTCTTGTTGTCCTGGCTGTTCAGGACGACATCGTAGCCCGAAAGCACTTTCTCGAAGTCATCCTTCTTGTAGTCGACAATGACATCGGCGCCCAGCTTCCTTACCATATCCGTGTTCGATGCGCTTGTCGTCGTGGCGACCGTCGCGCCGAGGTGCTTTGCCAATTGGATGGCGAATGTCCCCACTCCGCCGGAGCCAGCCTGAATAAAGACCTTCTGTCCTTTCTTCAGCTTCGCTTTTTCAACCAGCGCCTGCCAGGCGGTCAGCCCCACCAGGGGAATGGACGCAGCCTCCTCCATGCTGAGGTTCTTTGGCTTCAGGGCCACGTCCGCATTATCAATGGCGATGTATTCGGCGAACGCTCCGATCCGACCGTCGCGCACTCGCGCATAGACCTCGTCGCCCGGTTTGAACTGTCGGACTTTCGAGCCGACGCGAATGACCGTTCCGGCCACGTCATGGCCTGCAACGAAGGGCCGGGGATAGGGCAGGATGAGCTTGAACTCTCCATCCCTGATCTTGGAGTCCAGCAGATTGACGCTGGCGGCATGGATCTGCACCAGCACGTCATTCTCCCCTACTTCCGGCTCTGGAATCTCTCCAAGCCGTAGGGGAGCTTTCTTTGCATATCGATCGACGATGAAGGCCTTCATTGCAGCTTTCCTAAATTGAGGAGACCTGGAGCCAGGTCGCCATCTCCGATGCGTTGCCCTATTGCATTATGGTCACTTAATGATAATATGAGCGTAATGCAATAGCTGATCGAAGGAGAAAGACATGCGCTACGAGAAAGGCCGGAGGGAAGCATCGCGGCAGCGGATCATGGATGTGGCGACCGAACGGTTTCGCTCCGACGGCATCGCTGCATCAGGTCTCGCCGGCATCATGGGTGAGGCGGGACTGACCAATGGAGCTTTCTATCCCCATTTTCCGTCCAAGGGGGCGCTTGTGCGTGAGAGTGTGGCAGCCGCGCTGGAGGCCCAGACGGCCCAGATACAGGAGCTATTGGCCGCTGGCGGCACGTCATTGGCCATCGATACGTATCTGTCGGCGGAACACCGAGACAATCCAGGCAAAGGTTGCGCTTCAGCCGCGCTGCTGCCCGAAATTGCGCGTGAGCCGATCGAGACGCGCCAAGTTTACGCCGAGCACCTGCTCAAGCTCGTACGCCAGGTGGCGGCCGAGCTGACGCCCGACGCCCGCGATCCCGAGGCTGTCGCGTTCGGCGTCTTCGCGACCCTGATCGGCACGCTTGAGCTGTCCCGCGCGGTGAACGGAACCGAACTGTCCGATCGCATTCTTGAGGCTGGCGCGGTGGCGGCGAAGGCGCTGCTCCAGCCCAGCGGCAGCGACAGCGACAAGCCAGAAGGAAGAAAACCATCATGAACGTGCATCATCTGTCGCGACCTGCCGCGATCGTCAAACACAGGGACGTGCCGACGAAAACGGTAGACGTCGGCGGTACGAAATTCGCCTACCGGGAGCTCGGGCCCACAACCGGGGTACCGGTGATCTTCCTTACTCATCTGAGTGCGGTTCTCGACAATTGGGATCCCCGGGTCGTCGATGGTATTGCCGCAAAACGGCGCGTTATCACCTTCGATAGCCGTGGTGTTGGTGCATCAGGCGGGTCCACTCCCAACACGGTGAAGGCGATGGCCCGCGACGCGATTGCCTTCATCCGCGCTCTCGGCTTCGAGCAGGTCGATCTGCTCGGCCTATCTCTTGGCGGCTTCATCGCCCAGGCGATTGTTCAGCTGGAGCCTAATCTGGTTCGCAAGATCATCCTCGCGGGAACCGGCCCAGCCGGGGGTACCGGCATCGACAGGGTGACGTTCGTCACCATCTTCGACATGATCCGCGCCGCGCTGACCATAAAGGATCCAAAGAACTACCTCTTCTTCACCCAAAGCCCCAACGGCAAGAAGGCGGCGCGCGAGTTTCTGCAGCGCTTGAAGGAACGGACCAATGACCGCGACACGCCCATTGCGCTCGGCGCTTTCAGCCAGCAACTCAAGGCAGTCCGGGCCTTTGGCCTTGAGCGCCCTGCCGACCTATCGCGTGTCCGGCACCCGGTCCTTGTGGTGAATGGCGATCACGACAGAATGGTGCCCACCAGCAATTCCGTCGACCTAGCACGGCGCTTACCCAATGCCGAACTGGTCCTGTACGAGGACGGCGGGCATACAGCCATTTTCCAGTATCACGGCGCCTTCGTGGAGAAGGCCCTGGACTTCCTCGAGGGCTAGTCAGGCGGTGCCGGTGTGTCGAGTTTGGTGAGAAATGACGCTTCGATCCATACGCTAACCTGACGGGCAACACCGTACACTAGGGCGGGGAAGCCCTGAGGAAGGAAGCGCACGCAAGCTAATTCGCCGAATCTGCGTTGCGTCGACAACCGACCTTCAGTCTGTTCCCGTAAAGCAAACAAGACTGCCAAGTGACAACCCGCGCGTCAGGATGCGGCGCGCAGGCTCGTACGGACGCGCCGCCTGCTTGTGGCGCGGGACTTCTCCGCCACGACACCGGTGATCTCGACCGCGCCGTTCTCATGCGGTTTGGCGTTTGTGACCTTGTGGAGACGCTCATAGGGCAACAGTTCCTTGACCCGGGCGTCGAGCACCGCGACTTCGGCTCGCAGATCCTCGCATTCCTGCCTCTGGACATCGAGCTGTATCTGTTCGGATGCCTGCTGCAGGGAAAGCTGCGAAAAATTCGCGCTCACGGTCGAAAGGTGCATCTTGTCGTTTTCGTTCTCCTTTCTGAGAACGGACAACCTTTCCTCCGCAATTTGCTTTTCGGCGACGGCGTCGCTCCATTGAGCCTTCAGATTGGCGATCTCGCTCGCGGCTTGATTGTTCTCGCTCGAGGCGACTTCCAATCGTGATTGGAGGTTGCGAATTTCAGAACGCAGGCCGCCGATCTCAGCGAAACTACGCGCACGTTCGGCTTCCCTGTCACCTTCCATGATACGGGCCGCTTCCGTCATTTCCGACAGCTTCGCTTGCGCGATATCGAGCGATTTCTGCAGCCGCATCTCCTCTTGTTCGCTCTTGTCGAGCGCAGACAGCAGTTCCGAAAGTCGCGCCGCGTCACTGGCATGAATCGTCGAGAGCTCGTCCAGCCGGTGCCGCGCCTCAGCTTCCCGCTTCAGCGCCTTGTCGAAGTCGATCGACAGGCTGACATGCTTTTCCCGCAATATCTCGTTCTCGCGCGCGCATCGGTTGGCCTCGGCCGTTCTGGCCGAAAGCGTTTTGACGAGGTCGCCGAACTCCGCTTCGCGTTCTGCGCTCGCATTGCCTGCCACGACGAGTTCCAGCTTTGCTGCAGCCAGCGCACTGCGAAGTGCCTCCTTATCCTCGGCCAGGCTTATCTCGCGCTGCTGCAGGGCCTCGACGGCGCTTTCACGCTCGCGCTGCTTTCTGGTCGCATCGTGGAACTGCTCCGATAGCACTCTTTGCTGCGTGGTCAGGCTGACATTTGCCAGTTCCAGTTCGTTGGCGCGAAGAATGTCCCCGTGAAGCAGCTTCAGGAATTCGCCTGTCAGATGATGCGAGGTCGCGATCTCCGACAGTTTCGTGTTGATCTCCTCCAGATACTCCCGCGCATCGTCAAACAGCCCCTCAACGGCATCGAGCGCAGCCAGGCGGGTTTGTGTGTGGGAGGTCAGCCGCCGTGCGATTTCGGGAGCGTCGGCATCGTCCTCGGGCTGAGAGTTGTCATTCCTTGCCGCGAGATTCTCATCTGGAACGTTGTCCAACGGCGATTGGTCGTCCAGGTTGAGACACTCATCGAACGCATCCGCCAAATCGGCTTCGAGTTCCTTGAATGCCCTGTCCACCGTCTCGGCACGCTTGATCAGACTTCTGATTTTCATGACTGAACATCCCCTACTGTAACGCCATCTGGGGTCTTGATCCTCGCCTCCCGGATACGGGTTCATCCCCTTCCCCTGATCGCGCGGTGGCGCATGAGGCGAGCCCACGCTAGGGACGGGCTTGGCCACTGTCCTCGTCTGTTTGAATGATGCAGACCTCGTAACTGCCCTGATTGTCGCCCGCTTTCGGGCAAACAGAGTTCCAGACTTGGACACCGACCGCCGCTGACCGCACATCCCGCGATGGTTGTCGTGCCGCTATCGGGAGAGGACGCGAATACGACTCTGAAACTCACCCCGATCGACATAGCAGCCCCGCAGGTGTCTCGGCCCTGTGTTTGGGTTGAACGATTGGCGGCCGTGAAGCACCCGGCGATTGTCGAAGACCGCCATTTCCCCCGCCTTAAGGCGGTAGGCTATTTGAAAACGCGAACTGCGGATCATCATCATCAGCTTGCGATAAGCCGCATAAAACGGCGCGCATATGTCGGAGGGAAGGTCGATGACATCGACGAGATGAGCGTTGAACCGCAACTCTGTCACTTCCCCATTGCGCCGAGTTACGATCACAGGAAACCGACCGCGCAGATCGTAGTTTTCGTCATGAAAACGATAGGGTATCTCGACCTCGCACAAGAGACGGTAGGCTTCCGGATCTTCCGCCTGTAATGCGGCCACGACCGCAAACCCGTCGGCAAAGACCGATCCACCGCCCTCAGCTTCATTCGCGATACAATGCAGGAATTGATAGCCGGGTGGCACCTCCTGGTTGGCGAGATCGGTGTGTAACGGCAGGGCGACCGGGGTGTAGGCCAAGTTGTTCGGGTTCGGCATCGAGACGACTTCGAATATGGTGCCGAAATTTGTCTAGCGCAGGAAACCTATCCGCTCGGCCGCACGTCGCCCGGCGTCGGGATCATTGCCAAGCCCATCGACGATGGAGAGCCGGTATGCAGCCGTCGCCTTCAGCCAGGCAACCTAATCGGCATCGCTTTGAAAGAGATCTCCGGCTGGGTAACGCGGTATGGTTCCAAGATCGATCGAGCCGTCCCAGAGTTTCGGAGCGATCTCGGCCGGATCGTGCCGCTTTCTGCCCAGACGGTAGGATTCAAAGAAATGGCCCGGGATTTCCTCCTCAGACTGGTCGTTCGGCCAGACAATGCTCACCGCGCCGCCTCTGTCCCTCACGCTGAGGGGCCTGAGTGAGGCGTCCACGCTGGTCAGGTCGAATATTCGCTCTTCGGTCTGTGCGTGAAACGCCGATGGTGCATTATCCTTTAGCCAAAGCCAGGGATAGCAGACGGTTTCGCCTGACGAGAAAGTCACGGCAAGCGCGGTCTCCCGGGCTTCCACGGAAAGCATGGTATTCATGACGGTGTCTCTCTGAACACGAAATTTAATTTTCAGTTTGGATCAGGCTCGCCTGCGATTAACCCAGCGGTGGCGGCCACCACAAACTCGGCTTCCCATAACGATGGGATCCGGGATTTCTGTTCGGTTCTTCGAGCACTCGATCTCCAGGTGAAACCTGATTCAAAGCGACATGGGGATGGTAGCGGTCATTTGCCGGCCGTGTCTAGCTGGAATGCAATGGGAATCTCCGTCGCCTGCCCAACGCGGCCCATCCATGACCGATCTATTCTTGCCGGGGTGTGGCGGCGTCGGCAGTCGGAGCCGGCCAGTCCGCCTGGCCTACCCTCGCCCGACTGATCTCGCCTCGACTTGTCGAGCGCCTCGGCATAGCGCCGCATCAGATGACCTTCGGTCAGCCGCCCGCGGAATGCCGCAAGCGTCGCAGAAGCGTCGATATGGCAAGCACGATGCCGGCCGCACCGGCAGTATGGACAGCGCATCTTCACTGCGGCGATAAAACCCATCGTCATATCGGGAACCGCGTTGACGTAAACGTCAACCCGAAGCTATATGCGCCAGCGACCGTAATCGCGAAATGCGCAAGACGGCGACTTCGGGCCGGATCAAAGTGCCCCAGACCGAAGTGCCCCAGACCGAAGTGCAATGGGGTGCGACAAACGCAACGAGACGAGGAGAACGGCCATGGGCGTTCAGGAAATTGCCGACAAGATCAGCGCGCGCGTGGCGAGTGCCGGGTTCGATCGTTCCGTCAAATTCGATACCGGAGGCGACGGCGTCATCGTCATCGACGGCGCTGCTGTATCGACCACCGACGCGCCGGCCGACTGCACGATAAAGCTTTCGCTCGACGATCTGGAATCGCTGATATCAGGCGATCTCAACCCGACGATGGCGTTCATGTCCGGCAAGATAAAGGTCGAAGGCGACATGAGCGTCGCCATGGCGCTGAGCCAGTTGATCGGCTGATCCACTCCAAACCTGGATGGAAACAAACCGCCGCCCGATGGCAGCGGCTTGTTTCCGATCCGTCAGGCTGCCAGCGGCAGCCGCTGTGCCTTCAGCTTGCGCCCCGCCGCCTTCAGCGTGCCCTGCGCGCCGGCGAGCACGCCATCCACCAGCTCCAGCGCCAGCAGGCGGTGCCGCTCATAAGGTCCCGGCATGGCCAGCGAGCCGGTTTTATCGGCCGAGAACCCGAAGCGCTCGTAATAGGGCGCATCGCCGACCAGCAGGATCGCCGCATGGCCGAGGCGCGCCGCTTCAGTGATTGCAAGGCGCATCAGCGCCGAGCCGATGCCGGCATTCTTGATTGTCGGATCGACGGCGAGCGGGCCAAGCAGAAGCGCTGACCTACCGCCCTCGCCCAACACGACATCCCACAGCCGCATGGTGCCAGTGACGGCGCCCGACGCGTCGCGTGCGACAAAGGCCAGGCCTTCCGAAGGCCGGCGGCCGCGCCGCAGCTTTTCCGATGATTTCTTCCGGCGCTTCGGCCCCATGGCGCGATCGAGCAAGGCCTCGCGCGCCGGGACGTCGGCAGCGGTTTCGGCGGTGATGACGAAAGCGCCAGCAATCTCCCCCCTCGAGTGGGAGATGTCGCCAAAGGCGACAGAGGGGGTCGCCGCGCGTGAAGCGCCAGCCCCACACAGTCCAAGAGAGGTCGCGACAGCTGAGCCGACCCCCTCTGGCCCGCCGGCGATCTCCCCCCTTAGAGGGGAGATCGGCCAATGCTCAGCGCCTCCAACAAAGAAATCCACAATTTCCATTTCCACGATCCTTCACGAGCGGATTGTTCCACAGGCGAGACCGGGCGGGCGACAGGCGCCCACCTAGGGATGATCTGACCGGCTCTTACGAGCCGTCAGATGACGTAGGATCGGAGAGGCTCGAAGCCGTTGAAGGCGACCGAGGCGTAGGTCGTCGTGTAGGCGCCGGTGCCCTCGATCAGCACTTCGTCGCCGATGGTCAGCGACAGGGGCAGCGGATATGGCGTCTTCTCGTACATCACGTCGGCCGAATCGCAGGTCGGGCCGGCGAGCACGCACGGCGCGGTCTCGGTGCCGTCATGCGCGGTGACGATCGGGTAGCGGATCGCCTCGTCCATCGTCTCGGCGAGCCCGCCGAACTTGCCGATGTCGAGGAAGACCCAACGCACGTTGTCGTTGTCGGCCTTCTTCGAGATCAGCACGACTTCCGACTTGATGACGCCGGCATTGCCGACCATGCCGCGGCCCGGTTCGATGATGGTCTCGGGAATCGCGTTGCCGAAATGCTTGCGCAGCGCCGAGAAGATCGCCTGGCCATAGGCCTGTGCCACCGGCACGTCCCTGAGGTAACGGGTCGGGAAACCGCCGCCCATATTGACCATCTTGAGCACAATGCCTTCGTCAGCGAGCGTAGCGAACACCTTTTTGGCGTCGCCGAGCGCGCGGTCCCAGGCGGTCAGGTCGGTCTGCTGCGAGCCGACATGGAACGACACGCCATAGGGGTCCAGCCCAAGCGCCCTCGCATGGCGCAGCACGTCGACCGCCATCGCCGGCACGCAGCCGAACTTGCGCGACAGCGGCCATTCGGCGCCTTCGCCGTCGGTCAGCACGCGGCAGAACACACGGGCGCCGGGTGCGACGCGGGCGATCTTCTCGACCTCCTCGACGCAATCCACCGCGAACAGCCGGATGCCGAGCTGATAGGCGCGCTGGATGTCGCGCTCCTTCTTGATGGTGTTGCCGAAGGAGATGCGGTCCGCCGGCGCGCCGGCGTCCATGGCCATCTCGACTTCGGCAACGGAAGCGGTGTCGAAGGACGAGCCCATCGCAGCAAGCAGGCGCAGGATTTCCGGCGCCGGATTTGCTTTCACCGCATAGTAGATTTTCGAATCGGGAAGCGCCTTCTCGAAGGCGCGGAAATTGTCGCGCACGACATCGAGATCGACGACGAGGCAAGGGCCGTTCGGACGTCGGGTGGCGAGGAAGTCAAGGATGCGCTGGGTAGCCATCGGGGTCTCTCCATAGCGCCTTTCGGCGCGCACAAAGGCTGCGGGACGCAAGTCATCGACCTCGCGAACACGCGGTGGACAAAGGCGGGACGTCAATCCATGGAACCAGCCGGTGGAGACCCCGGAACCATGAAGCGCCGTCTCGCGGCGGTGAACCTTGGCCTTGCCCGGCCTCGGTTCGCTTTGTCTGCCTTGGCTTGGATTGGGAGAACCCGTTCCGCACTGCCGGCAATGAAGGTGTGCCTCTTCAGTAACCCCGGTCTTTGGACGACCGGCAGAACACCAGAAAGGCCCGCACCGTCGTTGCTTCAAGGTGTCCTCGGTCTGGCGGTTGGCCGCTAAACCGACTGGAGGGGTTAGCTCCAGTTACCTTACCGATATCCCTCACCATTTTGAGGATCGGCGGACACCCACAGGCACGTGCGACTTTGGGCAAGCGCGATATAAGGTCGATGGATTTCACAATCAATAAAAATCGTACGCCAGGTTGTAAAATTCCTGGCGTCGAACAATGTTGCAACAACTGTATCCGGATATCGAACGCATGACAGGCACTCGCGGCCCTCTGAACGCTTTTCTCGACCTCGTCGGTATCCCTGAATCCAATGCGCAATCCGGTCCGCTTGCCGGCCTGCGGCTGGCCGTCAAGGATATTTACGACGTCGCCGGCTACCGCACCGGCTGCGGCAATCCGCGGAAATACCAGGAGGCTTCACCCGCCTCGGCGACGGCGCCGGCCGTCCAGGCGCTGCTTGATTCGGGCGCGCGCTTCGTCGGCAAGACGCAGACCGACGAACTGGCCTTCTCGCTGATGGGGCTGAACGCGCATTTCCCGTCGCCGGTCAATCCGGCAGCACCTGATCGCGTCACCGGCGGCTCGTCCTCCGGTTCCGCCGCCGCGGTCGCCGGCGGGCTGGCCGACATCGCCGCCGGATCCGATACCGGCGGCTCGATCCGCGCCCCGGCAAGCTTTTGTGGGCTGATCGGCCTGAGGACCACGCATGGCCGCATCTCGCTCGAAGGCGCCATGCCGCTGGCCCCTTCACTTGATACGTTCGGCTGGTTCGCCAGAGACATGGTCACCTACGACAAGGTCGGCGCGGTGCTGCTCGGCGACGATCTGCACAACCAAGAATTGCAGCGCCCCCTCGCGCTGGATGCGCTGGACGGGCTCGTGCTCGGCCCGCAGGAAGCCGACGAGTATCGCGCCATGGTCCGCGCTGTCTCATCGGTGCTGGGCGCACCGCGCACCGTTGCCCCGCTGTCGCATTCCACCGACGATCTCTATTGGTGCTTCCGCAAGCTGCAGGGTTACGAGGCGTGGCAAAATCATGGTGCCTGGATCGCCGGCAGCGAGCGGATGCTCGGCCCCGGCGTCAAGGAGCGCTTCGAGCATGGCGCAACCATCGACGCGGCAACCGCACAATTTGAAACGGAACGTCGCGTTTCGTTTCGTCGCGAACTTGCCGACCTGCTTGGTGAAGACAGTGTTCTTGTGCTGCCGACAGCTCCAGGTGCCGCCCCGCTCAAGGCCGCCTCATTCGACGATTTGCAGACTTATCGCGAACGCGCGCTGAGACTGTCGTGTCTTTCCGGCCTGTCCGGCTTTCCGCAGATCACCCTGCCGCTGGGCCTGGTTGACGGCGCCCCGTTCGGCCTCTCGCTGCTCGGACCGAAAAACAGCGACCGGCAGCTGATGGCGCTTGCCGCGCGCATCCTTTCAGCCCACCAGAGGAGCGCATGACATGGATACGCTGACCCGCATGCGCGCCTTCATCGACGTCGTCGAGGCCGAAGGATTTTCGGCAGCGGCGCGCAAGATCGGCCGCTCCAAGGCACTGCTGTCGAAATATGTGCGCGAGTTGGAGGACGAGCTCGGCGCGCTGCTGCTTAACCGCACCACCCGGCAGTTCTCGCTGACCGAGGCCGGCCACACCTACTACCGCCGCGCCTCGGAAATCGTCCGCGAGGTCGACAGCCTGGCCGATGCGGTGCGCGAATCCTCCGGCGACGTGCGCGGCAGGATCAAGCTGTCGGCGCCGCGCACCTTCGCCGATGCGCCGATCGGCCTATCGCTGATCGACTTCGCCAAGCAGCATCCCGACATCGTGCTCGACATTCATCTCGATGACCGCTTCGTCGATCTGGTCGAGGAAGGTTTCGATCTCGCCGTGCGCATTTCGCGGCTGGAAAGCTCCTCGCTGATTGCCAGGCGCCTGGCGCCGTTCTCGGTGCGGCTGTGCGCATCTCCCGAGCTGATCGCCAGGCACGGCATGCCGGCGCGGCCGCAGGACCTTGGCCGCATGCCCTGCATCATCGACACCAATGGCCGCTGGCTGACCAACTGGCCGTTCAAGGGCGACAGCGGCGACACGGTGACCGTTTCGGTCTCCGGTCCGATCGAGGTCAACAGTCCGATGGCGGCAAGAGCCGCCGCCGTGGCGGGATTGGGATTTTCCGTCCTGCCGGATTTCATCGCCGCGCCCGATATCGACAGTGGCCGGCTGGTGACCGTGCTGGATGACCGCATCCTGCCGGGTGGCGGCATTTTCGCCGTCTATCCGCACCGGCGCTATTTGCCTGCGAAAGTTCGCGTCTTTGTCGATTTCCTGGTGCAGTGGTTCAAGTCGATTGACAATGCATGAGCTTTTAGCCGCCCGGGGTCCCATTTTCGCCCGCTTTCTGGTAACTCTCGACAGTCACCGAAGTCGATGGAATCACCACCCAGAATGAACCTGAAGCGGCAAGCAATCATGATGGCTTCGGCCATGGCGGCGACATTTGCCACGGTCGGGCCAGCCGACGTGCATCCCCACGTCTTCGCCGAGGCTCGCCTCGAAGTGATCCTCAGCCCGGATCACCAAAGTGTGAAGGCCTTGCGCCATGTCTGGCGCTTCGACGATTTGTTTTCGAGCACGGTGATGATGGAGTTCGACAAGAATTCCGACCTGAAGCTCGACGACAAGGAGCTGAAGGAAGTCGCCGACACCGTCCATGCTTCGCTGGCGGAGTTCAATTACTTCCAGCTCGTCACCGTCGACGGCAAGGATGAGGCGATGAGCCCGCCGCCGCAGCTGATGGCGAATTTCGACAACGACCAGCTCATTATCCTATTCGAATCCGAACCCAAGGCGCCGACCAGGCTGGCCGGCAAGATCGATATCGGCGTCTATGACCCGACCTTCTACACGGCGATCGAATTCACCGAGGATGCCAATATGCAGGTCGCCGACTTGCCGTCGACATGCACGAGCAAGGTCGTTCGTCCGAACCCCGACGAGGCGATCGCCGCGAACCAGAAGAACCTGACGGATGCCTTCTTCAACGATCCGACAGGCACCGATATGAGCAAGATATTTGCGACCAAGCTTGAACTGAACTGTCAGCCAAAAGGATAATCCGGTGACGAAACCGTCCCTGCGTTTGGCTTTCGGGCTCTTGGCCGCCGCCCTTGTGATGGCGCACGTCCTCGGCTCCGCCCACGCCCAGAGCTCGCTCGGCATCGGCACCAATGACGGGATGGCTCCCACCACCGGCCCGTTCGCCCAGATCCTGATGTGGATCAATCTGCGTCAGCAGGAATTCTACCGCGCGCTTGCCGGTGCGATGAAGGCGATGCGTGAGGACGGCAGCAAGCTGTGGCTGCTTATCGGCCTGTCCTTCGCCTACGGCATTTTCCATGCCGCCGGCCCCGGTCACGGCAAGGCGGTGATCTCGTCCTACATGGTCGCGAACGAAGTCGCGCTCAGGCGCGGCATCATGCTGTCCTTCGTCTCGGCCCTGTTGCAGGCGCTGACGGCGATCCTTGTGATGATGCTCGCCTACTTCGTCCTGCGCGGCACCACCATATCGATGACTGACGCGGCATGGTTCCTCGAAGTCACGAGTTTTGTCTTTGTCACCCTGTTCGGCGCCTGGCTTTTGTGGCGCAAGGCCGGCCCTGCCATCCTTCGCCTGTTCGGCGCGAACCCTGCCTACAGCCTCTCGGCGGCCCATGCCGGCCATTCGCAAACAGGCCATCCTGTACATGCACATTCAGTGCATGCGCCTCACGCACATGGCCATGAGGGCCACGATAGCCATGATCATTGCGCACACGACCATGACCATGGCGGGCACCATCACCATGGCGGGCACCATCACCATGGCGGGCACCATCACCATGCGGCGGGCGAGGTCTGCGAGACGTGCGGACATTCACACGCGCCCGACCCGGCGCTGCTTTCCGGCGACCGCTTCGACTGGCGCACCGCCTGGTCGGCGGTGGCTGCGGTCGGTATCCGCCCCTGCTCGGGCGCGCTGATCGTGCTGAGCTTTGCCATGCTCAACGGGCTGTGGTTCGGCGGCATTCTGTCGGTGCTGGCGATGGCACTCGGCACCGCGATCACCGTCTCGATCCTGGCGACGCTGGCGGTGACGGCCAAGAACTGGGCGGTGTATTTCGCTGGCGACGGCCGCATGGGCAACCGCATCCACTCGATCGTTGAGATCGGCGGCGCAGCCTTCGTCTTTTTGTTTGGGTTGCTGTTGTTGTCGGCGAGCCTGACTGGCCGATGAAGCAGTCCCTTCACCCTACCGGGCGTCGGCGCTGCCCCTCACCCTTACTCTCTGGAGAGGGGGATCGCCAACGTTGCGGCCAGCCCCCTCGCCCCGTTTACGGGGAGAGGATGCCGGCAGGCAGGTGAGGAGCAGCGCCGAGGTCGACAATTTGTGTGTTGCCGCTGGCCCCGAATATCGACACCTAACCTGCGATCTTCCCGTCCAGCTCGTCCTCGATATGGGCGCGGATGATGTCGTCGAAGCTGGTTTCGGCGGCAAAGCCAAGCTCCCTCGACCGCCGCGCCTCAAACCGTGTCGGCCAGCCCTTGACGATCGCCCAGATCGTATCGTCGGGCTCCTCGCGGATCAGTTTCACCGCCTTGGCGCCGGCGATGCGTTCCAAGGCCTCGATCTGCTCACCGACCGTGACGGCGATACCGGGCATCGTCAGATTGCGGCGCGGCCCGACGGCGCTGCCGTCGATCCCTGCGGCGTGGATCAAAAAATTCACCGCCGAGCGCGGGCTGGCGTGGGTGTGCACGACGGAGCGCGGCACCGGCAATATTGCTTCCTGGCCGCTCAACGGCTCGCGGATGATGCCGGAGAAAAAGCCCGAAGCCGCCTTGTTGGGCTTGCCCGGCCTGACGCAGATGGTCGGCAGCCTGATGCCGATGCCATCGAAGAAGCCGCGCCGCGTATAATCGGCGAGCAATGCTTCGCCCATCAGCTTCTGCGTGCCGTAGGAGGTCAACGGCGTCGGGTGGAATTCGTCTGATATAATGTCCGGAAACGGTGCGCCGAACACGGCGATCGACGAGGTGAAGACGACGCGCGGCGCAAACCCCGCCAGTCTTATGGCATCGAACAGCGCCCTTGTGCCGTCGAGATTGACGCGATAGCCGAGATCGAAATTGGCCTCCGCCTCGCCCGACACGACGCCGGCGAGATGAAAGATCACGTCTGGGCGCGACGCGACCAGCCGTTCCATCGCGCTCGCCGCGGCAAGATCGCCTGTATGGATGGCGACGTCGACGCCATCCAGTGTCGGCGCCTGCGGCGGCACGATGTCATGAAGGTCGAGCGCGGCGACCTTCCGGCCGCTGAGCGTTCCATGCTTCGCCAGCCGGGCGATGAGCTTGCGGCCGACCATGCCTGCCGCGCCGGTAATCAAAACACGCATATCAATGATCCTTTTTGCGCTGGCTGCGGCCACGCAACCAAAACACGACGAAAATGGCCACCATGAAGACAGCGGCAATAATAGCGGCAAGAATGGTCGACACGCGGCCGACTGCCAGCATCACGGTTGGCAAATAGTAGGCGGCGATGCCGAACAGCAGCAGCACCCACAGTGCGCCGATCGCCGCATTGCGCGTGTCACGATCCATCACGCGGCCCTGACACGCCGGGGATTTGTCAACTTCGTTACCATGCCATGGAACTCCTGGGATCAGTGATAGTGGCGATGATGCGGAGCCGCATCATGCGCATGGTCGTGCTCGCCATCGTGCTTATCATCGGCGCAATGGCCGAATTCCGGTTCTACGGTGGCGTGGGCAATGCCATGCGCGGCAAGCCGCTTCTTGATGGCGCTGACCGCATTGTGGGCATCGACGCCATCGTTGAGGCAAGCATGCAAGGTCGCCATGTTGCTTGACCCGTCAAGCGACCAGACATGCATGTGATGCACCTCGCGCACGCCGTTCACCGCCCCTTCTATGTCCCTGGCGATCAGGTCGCGATCGAGGCTCGCCGGCACACCTTCGAGCAGGACGTGGGCTGCTTCGCGTATCAGCGACCAGGCGGTGGACAGGATCAGCAGCGAGACAAGGACGGACAGGATCGGATCGATAGGCGTCCAGCCTGTCGCCAGGATAATCAGCGCAGCGATGATCGCCGCCGCCGAGCCAAGCAGATCGCCGAGCACGTGCAGGATGGCACCGCGCATGTTGAGGCTGTCGCGGTCACCGCCATGCAGCACGAAGAAGCAGCCGATATTGACCAGCAGGCCGGCGATCGCAACGATCAGCATCGGCCCGCCGAGCACGGGCGCAGGTGTCAGCAGGCGTTCCCAGGCCTCATAGATGATCCACAGCGCAATGGCGAAGATGGCGATGCCGTTGGTATAGGCGACCAGCGTCTTGACCCGGCCGAAACCGTAGGTGAGGCGAACGGTGGCCGGCCGGCCGGCCAGATGAAAAGCATACCAGGCAAGGCCGAGCGCGATGCTGTCGGCGAGCATGTGGCCAGCATCCGCCAGCAGCGCCAGCGATCCCGTCAAGAGACCGCCAAGCGCTTCTACGATCATGAAGCCCGCGGTCAGGCAGGCGGCGATCAGCACGCGTTTCTTGTCGGTCGAGCCGTGCACATGACCGGCGCCGTGGCTGCGGTCATGCCCTTGCGAACCATGGTCGTGGGTATGCGCCACCTGCGAACTCCTGTCAGAACTGATCCATCCCGGCAGAATCCGGACGGAGGCTCTGTGTTCTTGTTTGACCATGATCTTTGCCCGAAAACCGGCTTCCACTTTTCGGGATCATGGTCCTTCTGGTTTGACCACGATCTTGCCCGAAAACTCGCCTTCACTTTTCGGGATCGTGGTCCTGGGTCATGGTCAGGCGCCGAACTCGGCGCGGAAATCCTCGAGCCGTCGCTTCTGCCGGCCGTCGCCGTCGAAATTGCCCGGATCGAGCCATGCCTCATAGGCTCTACGCAGTGCCGGCCACTCCTTGTCGATGATCGAGTACCACGCGGTATCGCGGTTTTCGCCCTTGACCACAAGATGCTGCCGGAAAACGCCCTCGAACTTGAAGCCGAAACGCTCCGCCGCGCGCTTCGACGGCTCGTTGCGGTTGTTGCATTTCCATTCGTAGCGGCGATAGCCAAGCTCGAAGAGGTATTTCATGAACAGGAATTGCGCTTCCGTCGCCGCCGGCTTGCGCGAGATCAGCGGACCCCAATAGATGTTGCCGATCTCGATCACGCCATAGGCAGGGTCGATGCGCATCAGCGTCTGTCGTCCGGCGACCTTGCCGCTGGCCTTGTCGATGACGGTGAAGAACAGCGGGTCCTCGCTGGCTTCGGCCTTGTCCAGCCACGGCTGCAAGGCGGCGCGGGTCTGCGGCGGATAATCGGGCAGCCAAGCGAAGCGGCCGTCGGCATCAGGCACCGACGACGCCTCGAACAGGCCGTCGCCATGCTTTTCGGAGGTCAGCGGCTCAAGCCTGACAGTGCGCCCTTCAAGCACCTTGCGTTCCGGCCGCGGGCGCGGTTGCCAATTCTTGAGATTTTCCGACACCCAAAGCTCCAATCCGTTTGACTTTGCGAAAGGACGCTCACAAAAACGCTCGCTCGGTGAAAGAACCACAGGGACGGGAAAAATGCTCCACACGATTTCGGCCTTCGATCGTCTCGGCGAGGAAAACGCCTTTGCGGTGCTGGCTCGTGCCACCGCGCTCGCCCATCAGGGCCGCGATATCGTCAATCTCGGCATCGGCCAGCCCGACTTCAAGACGCCGCAGCCCATCGTCGAAGCCGCAATCAAGGCGCTGCGTGACGGCCACCACGGCTATACGCCGGCCAACGGCCTGCTGGCGACACGCGAAGCGGTGGTGCGCCGCACGCTGACCACAACCGGTGTCGAGGTGTCGCCCGAGGCGGTGATGATCCTGCCCGGCGGCAAGCCGACCATGTTCGCCGCGATCCTGATGTTCGGCGAACCGGGCGCCGAGATCCTCTATCCCGATCCCGGCTTTCCCATCTATCGCTCGATGATCGAGTTCACCGGTGCTGCTCCGGTTCCGGTGCCGATACGCGAGGAGAACGGCTTTGCCTTCTCGGCGCAGGAGACGCTGGCGCTGATCACGCCGAAGACCAGGCTGCTCATCCTCAACTCGCCGGCCAACCCGACCGGCGGGGTCACCCCGCGCGCCGAGATCGAGAAGCTGGTCAAGGGGCTGGAAGCGCACCCGGACGTCGCCATCCTCTCCGACGAGATCTACGACGTGATGACCTATGACGGCGAGACGCACTTCTCGCTGCTCAATTTCCCCGAAATCCGCGACCGGTTGATCGTGCTCAACGGCTGGTCGAAGACCTGGGCGATGACCGGCTGGCGCATGGGCTGGTCGATCTGGCCGAACGGCGACAAGGGCGCCCACCTCTACGACAAGGTGCGCAAGCTGGCGGTCAATTGCTGGTCCTGTGTCAATGCGCCGAGCCAGTATGCCGGCATCGCGGCCATCGACGGTCCGCAGGACGACGTTGACAAGATGATGCGCGCCTTCGACCGCCGCAGGAACGTCGTGCTCGAAGGCTTGAACGCCTTACCAGGCGTTTCCTGCATCACGCCGAAAGGCGCTTTCTATGCCTTCCCTAATGTCTCAAAAACTGGTTGGAAGGCCAAGAAACTCGCCTCGGCTTTGCTTGAGGATGCCGGCGTGGCGCTGATCGGCGGACCTGATTTCGGCGTTCTCGGTGAAGGCTATATGAGGCTGTCCTACGCCAATTCCGAAGAGAACATCCTGCGCGCGCTGGAACGGATCAAGGCGTTTCTGGGCAAGTGAGGGCGGGTACGCGACCGACGAAAGGAGATGTCAGATGTTCTATGCCATCCTTGCCTATCACGTGGAAGAAGTGATCACGGCGCTGACGCCGGAGGAGGACGCGGCGCTGATGACCGACCTGCTCAATATCCACGAACGGCTTTACCGGGATGGCAGCCTCGGCCCGGCGGCGCGGCTCGGGGCGACCCAAGACGCCTGCACCTTGCGCGGGCCGGGCGCCGGAATGGTCATTGACGGACCCTTCGCCGAGACCAAGGAGCAATTGTTGGGACTATACGTCGTCGACTGCGCCACGCGCGACGCCGCGATCGCGATTGCGCGCGACTTTCGCCGTGTCAATCCGACCGCCGTCTACGAAATCCGCCCTATCTCGCTATATCTTCCGGGCGTGCCGCTTTCGGTGACGCAGTCCTAAAGCGCATCGCGTTTGAAGGATGCGACGCGCTTTAGTTCTTGTTTTATGCATGTCGTTCTCGCAAAACCGCTGCGCACTCTTGCGCGACATGCATTAGCCAAAATTGAACGTCGCCCGGCCGGGTCCCCCGGCGTCGCCGGCCTTTCATCGTGCCAGTGGCACGATGAATTCGCTTACGCGAACCGGCCGCTCACCCTCGCCCGACATACGGCATCTTCGTCGCCATCACGGTCATGAACAGCACATTGGCGTCGAGCGGCAGGCTGGCCATATGGACGACGGCATTGGCGACCTGCTGGACATCCATCACCGCTTCGGCGGCGATGGAGCCATTGGCTTGCGGTACTCCGACCGTCATCGCCTGCGCCATGTCGGTCAAGGCGTTGCCGATGTCGATCTGGCCGCAGGCGATGTCATAAGGCCGGCCGTCCAGCGCCAGCGTTTTGGTCAGCCCGGTAATGGCGTGCTTGGTCGCGGTATAGGGCACTGAGCCCGGACGCGGCGCGTAGGCAGACACCGAGCCGTTGTTGATGATGCGACCGCCCATCGGCTGCTGCCTGCGCATGGCGCCGAAGGCAGCGCGGGCGCACAGGAACGAGCCGGTGAGATTGACCCCGACAATTTCGTTCCACACCTCGACCGGGATCTCGTCGATCAATGTCGACTTGTAGCCCATGCCGGCATTGTTGAAGAGCAGGTCGACACGACCGAAAGCCGCCGCCACCGTCTCGAACAGATCGTCGACCTGGTCGGCCTTGCTGATGTCGCAGGCGACTGCCAGCGCCTTGGCTTGTGTCGATCCGGCATCAGCGATTGCCTTGTTCAGCACCGGCTCGCGGCGTCCGCAGAACACCGTATTCCAGCCGGCCCTGAGCAGCGCCGTGGCGACGGCTTTGCCGATGCCCGTGCCGGCGCCAGTGACGATGGCCGTTTTGTAGTCTGTCATAACTGTCCTCCTACAGCGCCGCATGCCCGCAAGAACGCGATAGCACCGTGATTTTGAGCAATTTTGAATTTGCGCATGATCGCCTGCAAAAATCGATTCCGATTTCGGCTCATGCGCTAACCGGCTCCGACAAAAAGGGCGGCCATTGGCGGCCGCCCTGATCTGAACCGGCTGGGAGGAGGAAAGCCGATCCGACTGCTTAAAATCATGCGCTTCCTGGGTAAACGAGACATTAACGCGAAAGCACGCCGGATTCCCGCTCTCCGCGGCCCTGAAGCCTACCAGCGCGAATTGGCGGTTGCCTTGCCCGATTCCGGCACCTCTGGCGCCGGCACTTTTGCCGCCGACACCGTCGCCTCGACATGGTCGAGCAGTGCATCGGGCAAGCTGAGGCGGCCGGCGAGCAGATCGAGATAGCCGCGTTCGGCACGTGTATTCGGATCGATGGCGAGGCGCGAGGCGGTGTAGAGCTCGAGCTTCTGGGCGTCGGTTTGGGCGCCGGCGACCAGCGTATCCAGGTCGAGCGGCCTTTCCAGTTCCGACAACAGGAATTTCTCCGCGTCGGAGTCGATGCCCGCGAGACTGAGCTTGCCGGCGATCTTTTGCCGTTCGTCGTCGTCGATATGGCCGTCGGCCTTCGCCGCCGAAATCATCGCGCGCACCAGCGTCAGCGTGAATTCGTCCTCGCCTTGCGGCGCCTGCGAGGGATGAAAGCTGGTGTCGGCGGGCGGCGGCAGCAATTCCGGTTCACCGGCAACTTGCGTTTCAGCCGGCGCCTTGCCGTTCTTGTAGTTCTGGTAGGCCTTGTAGGCGAGGCCGCCGACGACGGCCAGGCCGCCGAGCTTCACCGCCGTGCCGGCGACCTGACGGCCAGCGCCGGTTCCGAGCAGCACCGCGGCCAGCGCGCCAGCGGCCAGCGGATTGTCCTTGGCCATTTGCACCGCCTGGCCCCCTTTGTCGCGCACGGTCGATCCGGTTCCGGGAATTTGCGAGCCGAGCAGATCATTGAGGAGCTTCTTGGGATCGAACATCAGTGCCTCCAGAATTGGCCGGCCGAAAGCGCCGGGCAGGTTTTCGGACGTTGAACAGGTAGGCCCCGCATATGGACATTACAATGACGGATGGGCGCTTTGCCGGCGACGGCACAAACGAGATGATGTCAGGATCTGCCTTGTCCAATGCGTTGGCCGAAAATCGGAATCGATTTTCGGAAAGCACGATTATGGATTCAAAGTGTTAGAGCGCACTTTGTGCGTCCAAGCCGACGCACGTCGCTTTAACGTCCAATGTGCGGAGCCCTGCCTTGCGCTTGCGCCAGCTCGACTTGGCGTTGACGCTCGGCGTAGCGGGCGCGATCCTCGTCGGAACGGGCATCGTAGCAATGCGGGCATGAGATGCCGGCGGCGTATTTCGACGACAGCAGGTCCTGCCCGGTCAGCGGATGCCGGCAGGCGCGGCAAAGTTCGGCCTCACCCTCGACCAAGCCGTGCGACACCGAGACGCGTTCGTCGAAGACGAAGCACTCGCCCTGCCAGAGGCTTTGCTCGGCGGGCACCTCTTCGAGATATTTCAGGATACCGCCCTTGAGATGGAACACATCCTCGAAGCCGAGCGACTTCACATAGGCCGTTGCCTTCTCGCAGCGTATGCCGCCGGTGCAGAACATGGCCACCTTGCGGCCGACGAGTTCGGCCCGATGCTGCTCGACCCAGGTCGGGAATTCGCGAAAGCTCGTTGTCGCGGGGTCGACCGCTCCCTTGAACGTGCCGATCGATACCTCGTATGCGTTGCGCGTGTCGATGACGATCGTGTCCACATCCGATATCAGCGCGTTCCAGTCGGCCGGTGCGACGTAGGTGCCGGCGCTTGCGGCCGGATGGAGATCCCCAACACCCATGGTGACGATCTCGCGCTTCAGCCGCACCTTCATGCGGTGAAACGGCATCTGCGCGGCGCTGCTGTACTTGACCTCGAGACCGGCGAGACCTTCGATGGATTCGAGATGATCGATGAGCGCGGCAATGTCAGCTTCGCTGCCGGCGACCGTGCCGTTGATGCCCTCATGCGCCAGCAGCAGCGTGCCCTTGATACCGCGTCCGCAGCAAAAGGCGGCGAGCGGCGCGCGCAACGCCTCAAAGTCGTCGAGCCGGGCAAACCTGTAGAGCGCGGCAACGCGCAGGGGTTGATTGGGCAGTGTCATCGCCGAAGCCACTAAACGCTCATGAAAGCCGATTCAAGGCCGGCGCGCGGAGCAGCCTCTCCTTGGTGGCCTTGACGGCCGGTCTGACGGACTTGCCGGCAGCGCGGGACATCGCGACACGCTTCGCTTCGTGGACAGAAAACCGGCCTTCTGCTAACCGATTGTACGGATCAATACCGGAGAGACGACAAATGCCCAGCAAGACCGAAAAGCTCCTGTCGCTCCTCAACGGCCAACCGGTTATCCCGGTGCTGAAGATCGCCAATCTCGCCGATGCCGTGCCGCTGGCGCGCGCGCTGGCGCGCGGCGGCCTGCCGGCGATCGAGATCACGCTGCGGACCGCTGATGCGCTCAAGGCGATCCGGCTCGTGGCAAGCGAGGTCGAGGACGCCATCGTCGGCGCCGGCACCATTCTGGACGCCCGCCAGTTCGACGAGGCGGCGGCAGCCGGATCGAAGTTCATCGTCAGCCCCGGCATCACCCGCGAGCTTCTGGCGGCGGCGAAGGACAGCGACGTTCCGTTGCTGCCCGGCGCCATCACGCCCGGTGAGATCATGGCCGCCCGCGAGGCAGGCCTGCGCTTCCTGAAATTCTTCCCGGCAGAACAGTCGGGCGGCATCGCCTCGCTCAAGGCATTCGCCTCGCCGCTCGCCGATGTCCAATTCTGCCCGACCGGCGGCATCACCGACAAGAACGCCAGCGACTATCTGAGCCTGCCCAACGTCATCTGCGTCGGCGGCTCCTGGGTGGCGCCGGACGATTTGGTCAAGGCCGGCAAATGGGACGAAATCGAAGCCCTGGCGCGCGCCGCGAGCAAGCTCGGGCGATAGAGACACTCTCACCACAAGCGGACCGCTGCATGCCGCGCAAAAGCATGCCCTCGGGCCTGACCCGAGGGCATGCAGCGGTTTTGCGATAACGACATGCATAAAAAAGCCGCGCGGGTTACCGGCGCGGCTTTTTTATTGGTTGGTCGATCCGCTACTCGGTCCTGAAGCGGGCGACCGACAGGAACTTGACGGCATTGCCGGTGAACCGGTTGGCGTCGGCCAACTGATCGTCCGCCTGGAAGCCCACGGTATAGACTTCGGTTGGCGGCGTGTGCACGATATTGTAGGCGTAGCGCTGCGCCGTCGTCGCGCTGGAGACGGTGGCGACATTCTCGCCGCTGTTCAACGCCCAGCGCGCCGCCGTCGGCTCTGCGGCGACTACCACGGACTTGGGACCAGGCTTCAGGTCACGGGCGGTTGCCCTGGCTGCCTTGCGGGTGGTCTTCACACCCGTGCCGATCGCCGCGGCCGGATCGGAGCCAGCCGGGCGGGCAAAGACAGCCTCACGCGGCGATGCGGCATTGCCCTTCGCCAGCTCACCGAGGACCGCGCTTGGCTGGGAGAGCGAAGCGACCTGGTATTCGTCGGTTGCGCTGACCCGTTCGAGGACGGCTTTGACCGCGGCAGACTGGACTGCGGCAGACTGGACCTGGTCAGGCTGGGCCAATTCGGGCTGGGCCAGATCGGGCCGAGCCGACGGCAGCACCGAGAACACATCGGTAGCGGTCTTGCCGTGCCCGGCGGTATCCGCCAGCGCCAGAAGCACAGCCTTGTCCTGCGGCGCAAGGTCGGCCGCTGCAAGGTCGGCCGGCAACGAGTGATTGGGGCGCCAGCTCGGCAACGGAATGTTGTTGGCGGCAACCTGCGCCGCATCGGCGACAACGGACGGTTCGGCCATGCCGAAGGGAGCGTTCGCCGGCGCTTGCGCGGTCGTCACCGCCTGTTCGGTGGTGGCGGTGGCATCCGCCACGCCGAACGGAACGTTTTCGGGCGGCTGAGCGACATCGGCCTTCGGACGCGGGGCGAAATCGGGCAGCGGCACGCTGCGCGCCGGCAGCGCCGCGATGATCGTCTCCGGCGTGTCCTCCTCCGGTTCCGGAGCAGGCGCATCGGCGATTTGCGGAATCTCGGCGCGCTTCGCATCCTCAGGCGATACGATGGCAATGCCCGGA
The DNA here is from genome assembly GCF_055811415.1 of Mesorhizobium sp. WSM4846. Classification (NCBI taxonomy): domain Bacteria; kingdom Pseudomonadati; phylum Pseudomonadota; class Alphaproteobacteria; order Hyphomicrobiales; family Phyllobacteriaceae; genus Mesorhizobium; species Mesorhizobium sp. WSM4846. The sequence continues at coordinate 75,708 of NZ_JBVVPZ010000004.1, read as the reverse complement.
AGCTTGCTGTTCCTGGCGGCCGGCGCCGGCTTGGCGTTCGCCAGCTTCACGCTCGCCGGCTTCACATTTGTTGACTTCGGCGTTGGCGCGGCCACCACATCGGCGCTGTCATCGGCCTCGTCTTCACCGCCGCCGAAGAAAGCCGCCAGCAGACCGCCGGATCTTTTGGCACCTCCACCTGCGCTGGCCATTTCGATGGCGGGAGCGCCGGCGCCCTTGCGCGCCTTGTACGAGGCGAGCGCCTGTGAATAGCCGGGCAGCGGCTCGCCGTCGCTCGGCACATGCAGCGTCTTGCCGTTGGGGAACACGCGCGCCAGTTCCTGGCGGCTGATGCCAGGCCAGTGCCGCACATTGCCGACATCCATGTGGACAAAGGGCGAGCCGGACCTCGGATAATAACCGACGCCACCGCCCTGCATCCGCAGACCGATGTCGCGCAGTTTCTTCAGCGGCACGCCGGGGATGTAGAAGTCCATGGCCTTGCCGAGCGTATGCTGGCTTTTCTTGGCAACGCCCCTGCTGCGGCTGCGCAGCATCGAGTTCGTCGACGACGAGCGATAACCGCACACGACCTGGATATAGTCGCGGGCGCCGCTCTGCCGGTAAGCCTCCCAGACCAGGTCGAGCAGGCGCGGATCCATCTTGGTCGGCTCGTTGCGGCGCCAGTCGCGCAGGATGACGTTGATCTTTTTCAGACCCGCCTGATCGTAGCGGCCGCCGCGCTTGAAGACGATCTCCGCCTTCTCTTTGGTGTGCAGGTTGTAGAGTTTCAGCGAACGTGTCTGGGCGCTGGCGCCGGTCGCAGCCGCTGTAAGGAAGCCAAAGGCGAGAATCACCGCTGCCAGCCATCTCGGCCAGGCGCTCATGTGATAGTGCCGCCCGTTTGTGTGTCGTTCGACTTTGTTCAAATCAAAAGGCCTTGCAGGCTGCCGTTTGTCCCCGGATTTGACCAACGGATGCGGTGGTGTTCACATCCGAATATCGATCCTAATGGTTAATCATCGCTTATTGAAGCCGAAATGCGGTAACACCGTGGCGATATCCCGTCAAAAATATTGCACGGGGTTTCTTGGTAAACTGCTGGTTTAGATCATGTTTTGGGCTTTGCCTGAACACGATCTGTTACCAGACGCCTCAATGCGTGATCACTGCCGGCAAGCGCGTCGCCCGACCGCGTCACGCCCGATTCGACGACTGTCGATTGTCCTGATGCCGGGCTGGCAAGCTGGTCCGGGCTGCCTTTGTCAGCCAGACTTGCCTTGTCAAGAAGCAAGCCGGTCGATACGGCCCGTATTCTGATCGATGCCATATTCCTTGAGCTTCCTGTAGAGCGTCGAGCGGCCGATGCCGAGGCGGCGGGCAACTTCGCTCATCTGGCCGCTATAATGGTCGATGGCGAGCTTGATCATTTCGAGTTCGACTTCGGCCAGCGCCCGCACATTGCCGCGTTCGTCCAGCGCCCGCAGCGTGCCGAAGCGAGGCTGCGGCCTGGCTGGCGGATCGAGCTCGGCTACAGCGATGCCGTTATCCTCGCCAAGCGGCTCGGTGACCAAAGGCAACGCGGGCAACGCGCCATGCGCATCGAGGTTGACGGTGCCCTCGACCTGCGCCCGGATCTGCGGAAACTCCTCTTCCGTCAGCACATCGCCTTCGCAAAGCACCGAGGCCCGGAAGACGGCGTTTTCCAGCTGGCGGATGTTTCCCGGCCAGTCGTAGGCCTGCAGCATGGCGAGCGCCGCAGCCGAAATGCCGTGCAGGCGATGACGTGGACCGGTGGGCGCAACCTTGTCCAGAAAATGCTCAACCAAATACGGAATGTCGTCGCGACGGTCGCGCAGCGGCGGCACGAAGATCGGATAGACGTTCAGGCGGTAGAACAGATCCTCGCGGAACTTACCGTCCTTGACCTGCTGCAGAAGATTGCGGTGTGTCGCCGAGATCAGCCTGATGTCGACCCTGACGGTCGAACGCCCGCCGACCGGATCGACCTCACCGTCCTGCACGGCGCGCAGCAGCTTGACCTGCACGTCGAGCGGCAGGTCGCCGATCTCGTCGAGGAAGAGCGTGCCCGAATGCGCCTCGACGAACTTGCCGGTGTGTTTTTCGGTGGCGCCGGTGAACGAGCCCTTCTCGTGGCCGAACAGGATCGATTCGACCAGATTGTCGGGGATGGCGCCGCAATTGACGGTGACGAACGGTTTTGAGCGGCGATCGCCGCTGCCCTGGATGGCGCGCGCCACCAACTCCTTGCCGACACCGGATTCGCCCTCGATAAGGATCGGGATGTTGGACGCGGCCGCCTTCTGGCCGAGACGGATCACCCGGTCCATCGCCGGGCTGTGCGTGATCATGTCCTTGAAGGTTAGATGGCCGCCGCGCCGCCGCGACGTGCGCTTCACTTCCCCCTCGACCGCCTCGACTTTGAGCGCGTTACCGATCGATGCCTGCAGCCTGTCGGGAGATGCCGGCTTGACGACGAAATCGAAAGCACCGTGACGCATGGCCGAAACGACGGTCTCGATGCCACCCTGGGCGGTTTGCACGATGACCGGAACCTGGATGCCGCGCTCACGCATCGCCTTCAGCACGCCGATGCCGTCGAGGCCCGGCATGACGAGGTCGAGGATGACCACCGACACGTCGCGCGCCTTGGGCCCGTCGAGCGCGTCGAGACCGGCCTCGCCGCCATCCGTGATGATCGCGCTGTGGCCGAATTTCGTCACCGCCGCCTCGAGCAGCCTGCGCTGCACGGGATCGTCATCGACTATGAGTATGGAACCTGTCATGACTGGTTCAACGATGCTCGCCCAATATGCCCACCCCACTGTGCCCACCCAATGGGGAATCCAACCCTATGGATCATCCTGGCACAGGGTTCTAAATAAGATTTCAAAAAACCCGGTGAACGAATTCCTTAGGATTTGACCGGCTTTCTCACCTCTTTGAATCTTTGGCCCTTTGAATCTTTGGGTCTGACCGCTTAGAGACTGTTTCGAAATTCGCTCTGGCGAGTCATATGGTGGTGGTTTCGAGAACCGGCGCGCAGCGGACATTAGAGCGCCGCGCGTCCATTGGACGCGCAAAGGACGCTCTAACACTTTGGTTGGCGCATGATCCTTTCCGGAAACCGAAATCGGTTTCCAGGGTCATGCGCTGGTCCGTGAGCCCGCGCATGACCCCGAAAATCCGAAAGATTTTCGGAAAGGTTCATACGCAAAACCAAAAGTGCTACAGCGTCCTTTGCGCGTCCCAAGGACGTGCGGCGCTGTAGGTAAGCGCAGAAAACGCCATCAGATGGCCGCCAGAGTAGAGTTTCCAAACGGTCTCTCAGGTCTTGCAATCTGGAAAGTGTCGGCAATGAGCATGGTTTTTGGTCGGCAGCTTGCGGCGGCGGCGTCCGGTCAGGGCGCGGCGGAGCTTGGTGATCTGCCGGAATGGGATCTCGCCGATCTCTATTCCGGCATGGACGCCCCCGAGCTGAAACGCGACATCGCCAAGGCGCTCGCCGATGCCATCAGCTTCGAGAGCCGCTGGAAAGGCACGCTCGCCGCCGAGGCGGAGCGTGCCGACAGCGGCGGGCTGGGCGAGGCGCTTGCCGCCTATGAGGCGCTGGAGGAACTGATTGGCCGGATCGTCTCCTATGCCGGACTGATCTACGCCGGCAACACCGCGGATCCGCAGCGCGCCAAGCTCTATGGCGACATTCAGGAGAAGATGACCGACGCCAGCGCGCATCTTCTGTTTTTCGCGCTCGAACTGAATCTTGTCGACGATGCCGCGATCGAAACCGCGCTTGCTGCCGATCCTGCCTTCGCTCACTACCGGCCGTGGGTGCTTGATCTGCGCATGGACAAACCCTACCAGCTCGAAGACCGGGTCGAGCAGCTTCTCCACGAGAAGTCGATTACCGGACGCGGCGCCTGGAACCGCTTGTTCGACGAGACGAGGACCGATCTGCGCTTCGACATCGATGGCGAAGAGCTGACCCTGGAGCCGGCGCTGAACCGCCTCCAGCACGCCGATGGCGAGGTGCGCCGCCGGGCTTCTGAAGCGCTGGCCGCAACCTTCCGCAAGAATCTGCGCACGTTCACGCTGATCACCAACACGCTGGCCAAGGACAAGGAGATTTCCGACCGCTGGCGCGGCTTCGCCGACATTGCCGATTCGCGTCATCTCGCCAACCGCGTCGAGCGCAGCGTGGTGGATGCCCTGGCGTCAGCCGTTCGTGACGCTTACCCCCGCCTGTCACACCGCTACTACGCGATGAAGGCGCGCTGGCTCGGCATGGAAGTGATGAACCACTGGGACCGCAACGCGCCGTTGCCGGAAACCCCGCAAGCGATCATCGGCTGGGACGAGGCCAAGAACACGGTGCTTTCCGCCTATCAGCGCTTTTCACCTGACATGGCGGAGATTGCCCGGGCTTTCTTCGACCGCAACTGGATCGACGCGCCGGTAAGGCCTGGCAAGTCGCCGGGCGCATTCGCGCATCCGACCGTGCCGTCGGCGCATCCCTATGTCCTGCTCAACTACATGGGCAAGCCGCGCGACGTGATGACGCTGGCGCATGAGCTTGGCCACGGCGTGCATCAGGTGCTCGCCGCAGGCCAGGGCGCGCTGATGGCCTCGACGCCGCTGACACTGGCCGAGACGGCGTCCGTCTTCGGCGAGATGCTGACGTTCCGCTCGCTGCTGGACCAGACCACCGACAAGCGCGAGCGCAAGGCCATGCTTGCCCAGAAGGTCGAGGACATGATCAACACGGTCGTGCGCCAGATCGCTTTCTACGAGTTCGAGCGCAAGGTGCATGCCGAGCGCAAAAACGGCGAGTTGACATCGGACAGACTCGGCCAGTTCTGGCTGGAGGTGCAGGCGGAAAGCCTCGGGCCGGCGATCAAGCTGCGCGAGGGTTACGAGGTCTTCTGGAGCTATATTCCACACTTCATCCATTCGCCTTTCTACGTCTACGCCTATGCGTTCGGCGACTGCCTGGTGAATTCGCTCTATGCGGTCTATCAGAATGCAGAGCGTGGCTTTCAGGACAAATATTTTGCGATGCTGCGCGCCGGCGGCACCAAGCATCATTCCGAGCTCCTGGCTCCCTTCGGTCTTGATGCCACCGATCCTGCTTTCTGGCAGATTGGACTTGGCGTGATCGGCGGGCTGATCGACGAGCTCGAAGCTTTGGACAATTGACGCACAGCGCTGAACATCCAGGTTCGACAGAACAGTTTAGCCGCGATGCATATTGGGGCCATTCTATTCTTGCTCTAAATATCTGTTCTTGAATAACTCTCCGTGGAATTTTTCCGTTAGCTTTCCGGAAGCCGTATGATAGCGTCCCGCCTCAAGCTCAGTCGGGCGCGGGCTTAGGCCAATCTTCGGCCGGTCACGGGGATTCGACGATTTGCGACAGCGCCGTTGGCCATGGCAGGAAAGCCGGTCGCCGACAGCGCGATTTAAGCCGGCTGTTCCGCGAGCAGCGGAGCCACCATTGAATGGTCCTTGTGCCAAGGTCCCAGGCCACGGCAGATGGATCGGACTGGAGAGAGACAATGGGCACTTTTTTCTACATGCTCCTGGCGTTCCTGGCAGGTGTGTTGGCTGGCTGGTTCATCTGGGGACGCCCGCGTGGCGATCTCGACAGCCTGCGCGGTGACATGGACCGCACCCGCAGCGAGCGCGACAGGGTACGCGCCGACGCCGACCGCCTCACCCGTGAGCTGGAAGTATGCCGCGGCGCCCGCGCCGACCTGGAGCGCCAGTTGGGAGAGGCACAAGGCACCAAGACCGGCGCGACAAAGGCAGCAATCCCGGCACCGCCGGCATTGATGGCGACATCCGCGCCGGCTAATACGACGCCGGCCAAAACGACGCCCGCCAAGACCGGGTCAGCAAAGACCGCGCCAGCAAAGACCGGGCCAGCAAAGACCACTTCCAAGAAACCGGCGGCCGCGAAGGCGGCAGCCGCGCCGAAGGCCAGTGCATTGAAAACGAGTGCGTCGCAGGCAAGTGCGTCGCCGGCAAGTGCGCCAAAACCTCCCGCATCGACAACGAGTGCTGCACCAAAGAGCGCTGCGCCAGCGGCAAAGAAAGCCGCGACAACAAAGGCGGCGGTGGGCAAAGCCAGCAATCTGCGACGCCTGATCGGCATCGGTCCGGCCAACGAGCGATTGCTACACGGGCTCGGAGTCACAACCTATGCGCAAATCGCCGCCTGGACGGCCGCCGACGTCAAGCGGATCGAGGAGACGTTGAACTTCGACGGCCGCATCGAGCGTGAGCGCTGGATCGAGCAGGCGAAACTGCTTGCCGCCGGCGATGAGGAGGAATTCGCGCGCCGCTTCCCGACCCCGGGGACCGGGAGCAACACCTGAATTGCCTGCCGGCATCGAGCACATAAGGGACCGGCGACGCCCGCGAGGTGCCGCCGGTTTTGCTTTTGCACAAGCTGCGTTTGCGTCTTGAGACGCCGGTCTCTCGATTGCGCGCGATCGAGCCGCCATATAGAGCGATAGCTGGCGTCATCGATCGCAGCATCCGAGTCCCATGCCCCTGCCCTCTGCAATTTTTCGAAATGACGAGCGCGCACATCAGCTCGTCTTCGACCGGCCGACGGATATCATCGTGGCGCATGAGGCGGAGGATTTCCTGCCGGCGCTGGACATTGCGCAGGCCGCGCATGACGCCGGCAAATGGCTGGCCGGCTATTTCTCCTACGAGGCCGGCTACCTGCTCGAGCCGAAGCTCGTTCCGCTGCTGCCGGGCGGACGCCGCGCCCCGCTTGTCTGCCTGGGGATCTTCGACGCGCCTGTCGAACAGCCGGTTGTGCCCGGCAACGCGCCGTCGACCAACGGCCCGATCTTCAACGCCAGGGCCGCCTGGACTTCGGAAGACTACGCAAAACGCTTTGCGCGACTCCACAATCACATTCGCAAGGGTGATTGCTATCAGGGCAATCTGACCTTTCCGGTTCATGCGCAGTGGTCGGGCGATCCGCTGGCCGCCTTCGACGCGCTGACGGAGCGCCAGCCGGTGAAATACGGCGCGCTGATCGCGCTCGGCGATCCGGTCGTCTTGTCGCGTTCGCCGGAACTGTTCTTCGAGATCGACGCCGCAGGCATGATCGAGACGCATCCGATGAAGGGCACCGCCCCGCGCGGCGCGACCAAGGCGGAGGACAAGCGGCTGAAGACGTTCTTGCTCAATGACGAGAAGAACCAGGCTGAGAACCGGATGATCGTCGATCTCCTGCGCAACGACATTTCGCTGATCAGCGAAGTCGGCACGCTGGAGGTGCCGGAGCTTTTTCGCATCGAGAGCTACCCGACCGTCCACCAGATGGTGAGCCGCGTGCGGGCCAAGCTGTTGCCCGACCTCACCATCCGCCGGATCTTCGCTGCGCTGTTTCCATGCGGATCGATCACCGGCGCCCCGAAAATCCGCGCCATGGAAATCCTGCACGATCTGGAAGCCACGCCGCGCGACGTCTATTGCGGCGCCATTGGCTGGATCGCGCCCGGCGGCACGATGCGCTTTTCGGTGGCCATCCGCACCATATCGCTCTTTTCCAGCGGCGAGGCCGTCTACAATGTCGGCGGCGGCGTCGTCTTCGATTCGACGGCCGAGGAGGAGTATCAGGAGTGCCTGCTGAAAGCGCGCTACGCGACGGGAACACCGCCGATTTCGAGCTGATCGAAACCATGCGCTGGCAGCCGGGCCAGGGCTTCCTCCGTTTCGACCGCCATTTGGCACGCCTTTATGGCTCGGCGGCCGAACTGGGTTTTGCCTGCGATCCGCAGAAGGTCGGCGAGATGCTCAGGAACGCCGTCGACCGGCCGGACATAGCCTTGCGCACACGCCTGGTCCTGTCGCGCAGCGGCAAGGTGACGGTCTCGGCGCTGCCTTATGAGCCGCACGCAGCCGACAAGCTCTGGAGGCTGCAGCTGGCGCGGGTGCGGCTTGATTCAAGCGACACGCTGCTGCGCCACAAGACAAGCCGCCGGGACATCTATCAGCGGGCGCGCGCCGAATATCTGATCAGTCGGGCCGACGAGGTTCTGCTGGCCAACGAGCGCGGCGAAATCTGTGAGGGCACGATCACCAATCTCTTCGCCGATTTCGGCGACGGCGCGTTGGCAACACCGCGGCTCGATTGCGGCTTGCTGCCTGGCGTATTGCGCGGCGAATTGCTGGACGAAGGCCGCGCCCGCGAGGCAATCTACAGCCTGGATGATCTGAAGTCGGCCAAAGCGCTGTTCGTCGGCAATTCACTGCGCGGATTGATCCCGGCGCGGCTGGGCTGAAACGCAATCGGTGCCGGACGACGCGCCCATTGCTGCGTCTCGAGCATGGTTTCCCTTGCGAGTTGGAGAAGATGCGTCCGGCCCGAGAAGGAATGGGCCGGACGCGCGGCAGCCGCTTGGGAGGAGCGACTATTCGCCTCCGTGGGTCTGACCGGAGCCGCCGACGGAAACGATGTCGAAGGGCTTGCCTTCGACGGCAATGTCGCCGGTTTTCTCGAACGACGCCGCGTCAACGAGATGCAGCACGCCTTGCAGTGGGTCAGTGACCACGATCTTGTCGCCAGCGACCGCGACACGCGGCCTCGGATCGCTCCAGTGACCGTCCATCGAATAGGGGGCGGTCAGCTTGAGCGAGTTTGCGATCTCCCCCTTCACCACGTCGAGCTGGTGAAGCTGGCCGTCCTCGGTGAAGACGTAGGCGAACTTGGCACGAACGGGGTCGACCGCGAAATGCACGCGGCGCGTCGGAAGGTTGATCAGCCGGAATGCGTCGCTCTCGATCGTCGGATCGATCAGCACCACCTTGTCGGCGCCGTAGTTGCCGAGGAAATATTGCAGGCCTCTGCCGCCGATCAGCGTCGTGGTTTTGCCATCCGGCAGGCTGTCGGCATAGGGCAGATGACGGATCGCCGGACTGCCGTCGCCATGGCTGACGACAAGCAGGCCGGTCGCGCAGGCGAAAGCCAGAATATTGCCGGAAGACGCCTCGCCGTGGAGGTCTGGGCAGGCGTGGCTGCCGCCGATCGGCGCGCCGGCCTTGTCAGCGACCCTGATGCCGACCGGGAGTTCGTCCGGCTTTTCCCTGTTCGGCTCCGACAGCAGGACATGGGAGCCATAGTCGACTGCGACGCCGTGCTGCGGCGCGTCCGTCTTCACTTCGCTGAAATCCGGCTTGCCTTCCAGGACCGACTTCTCGGCGATGATGCGGGCGACACCCTCGCCGTCGAAAAAAACGGCGAAGTCCCCGTCATGCTCGACGAAATGCGACGGCTTCTTGCCTGTGATCTCGATGCCGGCAAGTTTTGGCGCTTCGACCTCGATGTCGCCGTGCTCGCCGTGGTCCTCGAAGGAAATGCCGCTCACGATCCCGGCAACGACGCCGGCCGAGCCCTGCACGGCAAACACGGTCCTGCCGCTTTTGCTGCGATGGAGCGACGCCGGCCCTTTGATCTCAAGCGTGTCGAGCTTTTCGCCATCGATCGCATCGACTACGGTCACCTTCGGGTCCGCGTGATCCGAGATGAAGAGGCGCCATGCGGTCACCTCCTCGGCGTGGGCAGCACTTGTTGATAGGGACACAAGCAGCGCGATGGCCGTGGCTGACGCCCAATTTGTCCTCACGGTATTCTCCTTGAATGTTATTACATAACTCGTTGTGATCGACGAAGAGGCGGATTGCTCCGCCTTTCCATCACAGGGCTGGCGGTCAGCTTCCGAGGATCGCGCCTTTGATCGTCGTGATGTTGTGCCGCATCATCTCGAGATAGGTCGCAGCCGGACCGTTCTTATCCGACAGGGCGTCGGAGTAGAGCTCACCGCCGACTTTCAGGCCCGTCTCGCTGGCGATCTGCTCGATCAGGCGCGGATTGGTGACGTTCTCCACGAAGATTGCCGAAGCCCTGTCTTGCCTGATCTGTTTGATCAGGGCCGCGACGTCGGAGGCTGACGCCTCGGATTCGGTGGAGACGCCCTCCGGTGCCAGGAATTTTATGCCGTATTCGTGTTCGAAATAGCCATAGGCGTCGTGGGAGGTGATGATCGTGCGCTTGTCCTCGGGGATCTCAGCTACGGCAGCTTTGATCTCCGCTTCCAGTGCCTCGAGCTGCTGGCCGTATGATTCGGCATTGGCCCGATAAGTGTCGCAGCCGGCTGCATCGGCGGCACAGAAGGCGTCGGCGATGTTCTTCACATAGAGTTCGGCATTGTGCACGGACTGCCATGCATGGGGATCGGACTCGCCGTGATGATGGTGCCCTTCCTCATGGCCCTCTTCCGCCGCGGCGTGTTTTTCCCCGCCCTCGGCGGGTTTATCCTGATCGTGGTGACCTTCTTCCTCGGTCTTGCGCAACACCTCGCCGCCTTTGGTCAATTCCACGATCGGCGCCTTCGTGGCGCTCGCCTCGACGAGACGCTGGAGGAAGCCCTCGAACTGGAGGCCGTTGACCAGCACCACGTCGGCCGAACCGACGGTTGCCGCGTCGGCCGGCTTTGGTTCGTAGACATGGGCGTCACCATTCGGGCCGACCAGCGTGACGATGTCGACACGATCGCCGCCGACATTCTTCGCGAAATCGGCGATGATCGAGAAACTGGCGACACCCCTGAGGTTCTCGGCAGCGGCCACCGACGCAGCGATTGGCATCGATGTTATAGCGCCTATCACGGCGGCGAGTTTTAGCGTCCTGGACATTCGATCGACTCCTTTGTTCAAGCGGTTCGGGGGGGAGATGCGCCGGACGCGTCGCGAGCAGCCGCGCGTCCCGGCAGAGATAGAAGGCAATGTGGGATCGTGCCCGCCGACAAATGATCGCCGGGCCGTATGATCCCATCGAGGCGCGCTGTTGTGGCCCGGCGTCAGGATTTGAAGCGTCAGGTCTTGAAAGATCACGCAGGCAGCCATTCGATCCATCTCCGCGGGAGCCATCAAAGTGAGCCCCGCTCTTGACGATCCGTTATGTTATGTTATCACGCTCGTCAATCCAAAATGTTATACTATAACTGATGCCCGCCATTGTGCTCAAAACTGCCTGGAACACGAGGGAACAGCGGATGCCTGGACGCAACCAGCAGCTGGTACTCGACGCGCTGACGCGCTCCGAGAGGCCGATGGGGGCCTATGAACTGCTTGGACTTCTTCGCCAGGAAGGGCTCCGCTCACCGCTACAGATCTATCGCGCTCTGGATCGGCTCGTCGAGCAGGGCCTGGTTCACCGGATCGAGAGCCTGAGCGCGTTTGCGCTCTGCGTCCACAGCGAATGCGGCACCCATGGGCGCGCCGCCTTTGCAATCTGCGCGAATTGCGGACGGGCAAGTGAGGTTCATGACCCGGCATTGGAGCGGGTGCTGCGCCGGATTGCCCGACGGCAGGGCTTCCAAACCAACTCGGCCACGGTGGAGCTTTCGGGTCTATGCGAGGCTTGCGCGCATTGAACAGACGCCGGCCTTCCGTCTACGGGCGATCCAATCGGCTCGCGCCTGACCCAGCTGAAATCCGCAATCCAACATCCGGAGACGACTATGCCGCTTGAAGCCGCCCAGAAAATGCCCGTCACGGTTCTTACCGGCTACCTCGGCGCCGGCAAGACGACGCTGCTCAACCGCATCCTGTCCGAACAGCACGGCAAGCGGTACGCCGTGATCGTCAACGAGTTCGGCGAGATTGGCATCGACAACGACCTCATCGTCGATACCGACGAAGAAGTCTTCGAGATGAACAACGGCTGCATCTGCTGCACGGTGCGCGGCGACCTGATCCGGATCATTGAGAGCTTGATGCGGCGCAGGGACCGTTTCGACGCCATCCTGATCGAGACGACTGGCCTTGCCGATCCCGCCCCCGTCGCCCAGACCTTCTTCGTCGACGACGATGTCAGGCAGAAGACGAAACTCGATGCGATCATCACCGTCGCCGATGCCAAGCATCTCCTCGGCGAACTGGATCATGCGCACGAGGCGCAGGAGCAACTCGCCTTCGCCGATATCGTCATCCTGAACAAGACCGACCTGGTGGCGCCGGCCGAACTCAAGGCAGTGGAGGCGCGCATTCGCAGGATCAACCCGACGGCTGCGATCAAGCATTCCATACGTTGCAACGTTCCACTCGACGAGGTTCTGGATCGCGGCGCGTTCGATCTGAACCGTGTCCTTGAAGTTGAGCCGGACTTTCTCGACGCGGGCCACGACCATGTGCATGACGATCACGTCACCAGCTTCTCTCTCGTCACCGAAGCTTCGATCGATCCGCGCAAGTTCTTGCCGTGGATCCAGATGATCACACAGAAATTCGGCATCGACATGCTGCGCATGAAAGGCATCCTGGCGTTCAAGGGCGATGAAGATCGCTTTGTCGTTCAGGCCGTCCACATGCTGCTCGAAGGCGACCACCAGCGCCCCTGGAAAGCGGGGGAGAAGCGCGTCAGCCGCCTGGTATTTATCGGCCGCAACCTGCCCAAAGGCCTGATTGAAGACGGCTTCCTCAAATGCCGCGCCGAAATGGACACGCTGGTGGCGCTGAATGCATAGGTTTGGCAAGGCCGACGACAGCGCGCGTCCTTTATCCCGTTGCTCTGGCCGACCGCCTTCGTCTTCGGGACGGGATTGGATATGAACCGTCTCGCGAACCCACTCGCCCCGCGCGGCCTTGCCCTTCCGGAGAAGACCAGACAGATCAAGGTCTGGGTTCGCAGGGCTTGCGGGCTCGATGACGATGTCGTCGTGTCCGTCACGGAGCTGGTATGCCGCAAAAATGGCTGTCCCGACATCGAAACGGTGATCGGCATAATGCGTCCCGGCGAGAAAATCGAGACGATCCGGCTTCGCAAGGCAATCGCCGATGTGACCTCGCACGATCTGCCGCGAGGGTGAATGGATCGGACATGCGCAGAGTGTTCGGCCTCTCGACCAAAGCTGTTGCGCTTACCGAGTGTCACCGGAATGTGACCGAGATCGGGAACCGTCGACGAGAGCTGGTGCTCGCCACATCTTTCGCCGCGCCATTGCTGGCGGCCGACTTCGCCCAACTCGACTACAAGGGCCAAATCGGGGAATGACCGCCGACCGTCAGCGACTGGTCGTCCTCCTTAACCACATGACGAATGCGGCGTAGCCCGCGGCTTTTCGCTGGTTTATGACAATGATCTGTGGTTGTAGCGCGTGGCGGTCGGGCAAAAAAATGCTCCGCTTTGCGTCTGTTTGCCCGGCTTTTCAGCCTGTCTGAGGGAGTAATCGATAAAATGGCGAATGAAAACTGGCCCGTTTACGGTGAGATCACCGGCCCTGTCGTCATGATCGGCTTCGGCTCGATCGGACGGGGAACGCTGCCGCTGATCGAGCGCCATTTCAAGTTCGACAAGTCGCGCATGACGGTCATCGACCCACGCGATACCGACCGCAAGCTGCTCGACGAGCGCGACATCACCTTCATGCAGGATGCGGTGACCAGCAAGAACTACAAGAAGCTGCTGACGCCGCTGCTGACCAAAGGCGGTGGCCAGGGCTTTTGCGTCAACCTGTCGGTCGACACCGGCTCGGTGGATTTGATGCGGCTCTGTCGCAAGCTGGGTGTGCTTTACATCGACACCGTCGTCGAGCCATGGCTCGGCTTCTATTTCGACACCAAGGCCGACACTGGCAGCCGCACCAATTATGCGCTGCGCGAATCCATGATCGAAGAAAAGCGCGCGCACCCCGGCGGGGCGACCGCAATCTCCACCTGCGGCGCCAACCCAGGCATGGTCTCGTGGTTCGTCAAGCAGGCGCTGGTCAACCTCGCCACCGATCTTGGCCTCGAGTTCTCCGAGCCCGCGCAGCACGATCGCGAAGCTTGGGCCAGGCTGATGAAGAAGGCCGGCGTCAAGGGTATCCACATCGCCGAGCGCGACACACAGCGCACCAAGAAGCCGAAGCCGATGAACGTGTTCTGGAATACCTGGTCGGTCGAAGGCTTCATCTCGGAAGGGCTTCAACCGGCCGAGCTCGGCTGGGGCACGCATGAGACGTGGATGCCGAAGAACGGCAAGAAGCACAAGCATGGCTCGAAGGCCGCAATCTATCTGGAGCAGCCGGGCGCCAACACGCGTGTGCGCAGCTGGTGCCCGACGCCGGGCCCGCAATATGGCTTCCTGGTGACGCACAACGAGTCGATCTCGATCGCCGACTTCTTCACCCTGCGCGGCAAGAAGGGCAAGGTTCAATATCGCCCGACCTGCCACTACGCCTACCATCCCTGCAACGACGCCGTGCTGTCGCTGCACGAAATGTTCGGTGCCGCCGGCAAGGCACAACCGGTGCATCACGTGCTCGATGAAAACGAACTGGTCGACGGTGTCGACGAACTCGGCGTGCTGCTCTACGGCCACGATAAGAACGCCTATTGGTACGGCTCGCAGCTGTCGCTGGCGGAAGCGCGCAAGCTGGCGCCTTATCAGAACGCCACGGGCATGCAGGTCACGTCGGCAGTGCTGGCGGGCATGGTCTGGGCGCTGGAAAATCCCGAGGCCGGCATCGTCGAGGCGGACGAGATGGACTACAGGCGCTGCCTGGAAGTGCAGTCGCCCTATCTCGAGCCGATCAAGGGCTACTACACCGACTGGACGCCGCTCGACAACCGCCCTGGGCTGTTCCCGGAAGACCTCGACAAAAACGACCCATGGCAATTCCGCAACATCCTCGTTCGATAGTTCAGCATCCTCGTTCGATAGCAATGTCTCACCGCCTTGCAATCGTCTGGAAATCGGGCGATTGAAGGAAGGCGGCCTGGAGCGACGTGCATCCATTTGGACGCACAAAGTAGGCTCTGGCGTTTGAGTGTACGCATCGTGCTTTCCGAAAAATCGCATCGATTTTCGGGCCAATGCGAGAGGAGAGGATCTTGATGATGACGATTGCGCGCAAATTGCTTTCGGCCGGCGTTATCGCGGCCGCTGCCGCCTTGGCGGCGTGCACCACCGCCGGCCCGGGCGGACCGCCATCGGCCACGCGGAGTCCGGTCGAAGGCTCATGGATCGACGCGCAGGGCACGGGCCTGTCGACCTTCGCCGGCGGCAGCTTCAAGACCGTCGCCACCGACACCGGCCAGAAGCTTGCCGACGGCAGCTACGCCATGACCGGCGGCACCTCGGTCCAAATCCAGGGCACTTCGCTGATCCGCGAGACGCCGATCAGCTTCAACTGCTTGTTGATCTCCACCTCGCAGCTTAATTGCACCAGCGTGAGCGGGCAGAACTTTGTGCTGACGCGACGCACCTGAGCCCATACTGAACTGCTTTTGCAAAGGACGGCGGCTTGAGGCCGCCGTCCTTTTGTGCCGGCAAAGCTGGGCCCGATTCCACTTGCATCGGCTAAAACGCGATGTGAACATGGACGAAAAGCCGGCTGTTATGTTCCAGTCGAGCGAGGGCGTTAAACAGGTCATCCAGGAGACGAAGATGAAGAAGATCGCCGCCATTGCCGCCCTGTCGGCGTCTACGCTTGGCCTGTCGACCGGCATGTCCTTTGCCGACTACACGCTGAACATCCTGCACATCAACGACTGGCACAGCCGCATCGAAAGCAACAACAAATATGAATCGACCTGCTCGGCCGAAGAGGAGACCAAGGGCGAGTGCACCGGCGGCGCGGCGCGGCTGATCACCGCGATCGCCCAGGAGCGCAAGAAGCTGGAAGGCCAGAACGTGCTGCTGCTCAGCGCCGGCGACAATTTCCAGGGTTCGCTGTTCTACACGACCTACAAGGGCAAGACCGAAGGCGAATTCCTCAACCAGATAAAATTCGACGCCATGGCAGTCGGCAATCACGAGTTCGACGATGGCGAGGCCGCGCTGGCGCCGTTCCTGGATATGATCAAGTTTCCGGTGCTCGGCGCCAATGTGAAGGCCAACGCGCAATCCAAGCTCGGTGACCGCGTGAAACCGTCTGTTGTGATCGAGGTCGGCGGCCAGAAGATCGGCGTCGTCGGCGCGGTCACCAACGACACGCCGGAACTCGCTTCGCCAGGCCCCAACGTCACGATCGAGGACGACGTCAAGTTGATCACGTCAGAGATCGAGAGGCTGAAGGGAGAAGGCGTCAATAAGATCATCGCGGTCACCCATATCGGTTACAAGCGCGAGCGTGACGTCATCGCCAAGATCCCGGGTGTCGACGTGGTGGTTGGCGGCCACAGCCATTCGCTGCTGTCCAACACCGACCCCAAGGCTGAAGGCCCCTACCCGACGATGGTCGACAATCCGGACGGCTACAAGGCGCCGGTCGTCCAGGCGGCGTCCTATTCGAAATATCTCGGCGAGTTCAAGGTCGTGTTTGACGACAACGGTGTCGTCAAGCAGGCCAGCGGCGACCCGATCTACCTCGACAAGTCGATCACGCCGGATTCCGCCGTGCTTGCCCGCATCAAGGAGCTTGGCGCGCCGATCGAGGCGTTGAAGAACAAGGAGGTCGCCGAGGCCACCAAGGCGATCGACGGCAGCCGTGAGAACTGCCGCACCCGCGAGTGCGAGATGGGCAATCTCGTCTCCGATGCCGTCCTCGACCGCGTCAAGGACCAGGGTGTCGAGATCGTCATCACGAATGGCGGCGGTCTGCGCGCTTCGATCGACCAGGGCACCGTCACCATGGGCGAGGTGCTGAACGTGCTGCCGTTCCAGAACACAGTGGCGACCTTCCAGATTTCCGGCAAGGATCTGGTTGCCGGGCTGGAGAACGGTCTCAGCCAGATCGAGGACGGCGCCGGCCGCTTCCCCCAGGTTGCCGGCCTGAAATATTCATTCGACAAATCGGCCGCCGCGAATGCCGGGCGCGTCAAGTCGGTCGAGGTCATGCAAGGCGGCGGGTGGACGCCGATCAATCCGGACAAGGATTACCTGGTCGCCACCAACAACTATGTGCGCCAGGGTGGCGACGGCTACAAGGTGTTCGCCGACAAGGCCAAGAACGCCTACGATTACGGTCCGGGCCTCGAACAGGTGGTCGCCGATTATCTCGGCGCGCATGGGCCCTATACACCGAAGCTCGAGGGCCGCATCACCGAAATCACGGCCGCCGCCGCGGAACCGGCCCAGCAAACGGCCCAGGAATCGGCGAAGCCGGCCGAGCCTCCCGCTCCGGCCGAGCCCGCAAAACCAGCAGAAACGGCTCCAGCCGCAACTGCGGAGCCGGCAATGCCCGAACCCCCGGCCGGTTCGGACGATATTGCCACGACACCGCCAGCCGTGCCGACGGAACCCGCCCCGGCAACGCCGCCACCTGCCGAGGCTGCGCCTGCCGAGCCGGCAAAGCCGGCCGAAAGCAGCCATGTGATCGTTGCCGGCGACACCTATTGGGATTTGGCGGAAAAGGCCTATGGCGATGGCGCCAGGTGGGAAACGATCTCCGACGCCAACCAGGACTACGAGCCGCGCCGCCTTCCCGTCGGCGCAACCTTGACCATCCCGGCCGCAAACTGAATTCTTCTGTCATTGTTGAAAAACCCGTCCGGCAAACCGGGCGGGTTTTTCTGCTTTCGCCTCCCAAGCTTAGATAAGGTGCGGCCAGACGCTGCATTGAAAACCGGCGCGGCATCGCTAGTTTCGCGCGGTGTCCGGAGATCCCTTATGACGCCTTCCAACCCTGCCGATCCCAAGGCCGCGACGGTCCTCGGCCCGCTGCCGGCAGGACAGCCGCCGGTCGGGGCGGGCAGGATCGGCGTCATGCTGGTTAATCTCGGCACGCCCGACGGCACGGAATTCAAGCCAATGTGGCGCTATCTCAGGGAATTCCTGTCCGATCCGCGCGTCATCGAACTCAACAAGGCGATCTGGTATCCGATCCTCTACGGGCTGGTTCTCACCACGCGGCCGAAGAAGTCGGGCGCCAACTATGCCAGGATCTGGAACCGGCAGCGTGACGAGTCGCCGCTGCGCACCTACACCCGCGCTCAGAGCGAAAAGCTGACCGAGGCGCTGCGCGACCTGCCCGGCGTCAGCGTCGACTGGGCAATGCGTTACGGCAATCCTTCGACCGAGAGCGTCGCCAAAGGGCTGGTCGCGCAAGGCTGCGACCGCATTCTGACATTTCCGCTTTATCCGCAATATTCCGCGACCACGACCGCGACCGCCAACGACCAGTTGTTTCGCGCGCTGATGAAGATGCGCCGCGCCCCGGCGATCCGCAGCGTGCCGCCCTACTATGCCGAACCGGTCTATATCGAAGCGCTTGCCCGGTCGATCGAGCGCCATCTGGCGAGCCTCGATTTCGAGCCGGAAATGGTCATCGCCTCCTATCACGGCATTCCGAAACCCTATTCCGACAAGGGCGATCCCTATCAGGCCCATTGCCTGGAGACGACCCGGCTGCTGCGGGAAAAGCTCGGCTGGGGTGAGAAGAAGCTGATCACCACGTTCCAGTCGCGCTTCGGCGCGCAGGAGTGGCTGCAGCCTTACACCGACAAGACGGTCGAGAAATTGCCCGGAGAAGGCGTGAGATCGATCGCCATCGTCAATCCGGGCTTTTCTGTCGACTGCATCGAGACGCTGGACGAGATCGGCAGGGAGGCGGCCGAGACCTTCCATCATGCCGGCGGCGAAAAGTTCGCGCATATTCCCTGCCTCAACGACAGTGCCGAGGGCATGGCGGTGATCGAGGCGATGGTGCGGCGCGAACTGTCGGGTTGGGTGTGAAGCCGATACAATCGAGCGCCGCTAACCGGCTTTCTATGCACCGGTTATCCACTATCACCTGATTGTAACGTTCCTGAAACACACTTAAGTGTTTGGTGAAGTCGCTTGCGTTGAAACATTTCCGTGGCGGCATCTGAGGGAGAGCCAAATGGATTTCAGTGGTTTCGATATCGCGCTTCTTGTTCTTGTCGCTCTTGTCGTGCTCGTGCTTTTCAAAGGCATCCGGACTATCCCGCAAGGCTACAATTACACCGTCGAACGCTTTGGCCGTTATACCAGGACATTGAGCCCCGGCCTCAACCTCATCGTGCCGTTCGTCGACCGCATCGGCTCCAAATTGAACATGATGGAGCAGGTGCTCGACGTCCCGACGCAGGAGATCATCACCCGCGACAACGCCACCGTCGCCGTCGACGGCGTCGCCTTCTACCAGGTGCTCAACGCGGCGCAGGCCGCCTACCAGGTCGCCGGGCTGGAGAACGCCATCCTCAACCTGACGATGACCAACATCCGTACCGTGATGGGCTCGATGGACCTCGACGAGCTGCTGTCGAACCGCGACGCCATCAACGAACGCCTTCTGCGCGTCGTCGACGAGGCGGCCCATCCCTGGGGCATCAAGATCACCCGCGTCGAGATCAAGGACATCAATCCACCGGCCAATCTCGTCGAATCGATGGGGCGCCAGATGATGGCCGAGCGCAACAAGCGCGCGCAGATCCTCGACGCCGAAGGCCTCAAGCAGTCACAGATCCTGGAAGCCGAGGGCCGCAAGGAAGCCGCCTTCCGCGACGCCGAGGCGCGTGAACGCTCGGCCGAGGCCGAGGCCCGCGCCACGCAGGTGGTGTCGGAAGCGATCGCCAAGGGCGACGTGCAGGCGCTCAACTACTTCGTTGCACTGAAATACACCGAAGCACTGACCAGGATAGGCTCCGCCACAAACAGCAAGGTCGTGCTGATGCCTATGGAAGCTTCATCATTGATCGGCACGCTCGGCGGCATCGGCGCGATCGCCAAGGAAGTCTTCGGCAGCGAGGGCACTGCCGGCACCACGCGGCAAGCTGCACGCCCGCCCGTGGTTCGTCCCAGCGAGACCTGAGGCCATGTTTGAACGCGTCATTTCCGAACTCGGCCCCTGGGTTTGGATGGTTCTCGGCTTCGTCCTCCTGGTGATGGAGGTCATCGCACCGGGCATATTCATGCTGTGGATCGGCATCGCTGCTCTGCTGATCGGCGTGGTGTCCCTGCTCATCTGGGACGCGGACTTCTGGACCTGGCAGATCCAGGTTCTCGCCTTCCTGGCGATGTCGCTGGTTTCAACCTATGTCGGCAAGAGACTGGTGGGTGGGCGCGATGATGGCACCGATCAGCCACTGCTCAACCGCCGCGGCGCACAGATGATCGGCAGGATGGCCACCCTGGACGAGCCGATCAGGGACGGCCGCGGCCGCATAAAGCTGGGCGACACGCTATGGCGCATCTCCGGCCCCGACCTGCCGGCCGGCACGCAGGTGCGCGTGACGGGCGCGGCCGACACCAATCTGGAACTGACGGTCGAGGCGGTCCTGGACTGATCCGACCATCTCGGCAGGCGACTTTTCAAACAGGCCTGATGTCTCTCAGTTTCGAAATTCGCTCAGGCGAGCTCAGGCTGCGCCGATGCGCAGCAGATCGTGCAGATGGACAAGTCCGACCGGCCGTCTGCCTTCGACAACCATCAGGCTGGAGATGGTCGAACTGTTGATCGTCTGCAGCGCGGTCGCCACCAGTGTATCCGATCCGGCCGTCTTCGGCTCCTTGGTCATGACCTGATCGACGCTCATCGCCAGAAGATTGCTGCCGATGTGGCGCCTGATGTCGCCGTCGGTGATGATGCCGATCAGCGCACCATCCGCATCGGTTATCGCCACGCAGCCAAACCCCTTGCGCGACAATTCGAGGATCGCTTCGTGCATTCCAGTGCCGGAAGGCACCAGCGGCAGCCTGTCGCCGACATGCATGATCTCGCGGATCTGCGTCAGATTGGCGCCAAGTTGCCCACCGGGATGGAAGGTGCGGAAATGATCCGGCGTGAAGCCGCGCGCTTCGAGCAGCGCGATGGCCAGTGCATCGCCGATCACCAGTTGCAGCAGCGTCGATGTCGTCGGCGCCAGGCCGTGCGGGCAGGCTTCCGGCGCACGCGGCAGCAAAAGCACCACATCGGCCGCCCGCGCCAGCGCCGATCGCTCTCCGGCGGTGACTGCGATCAGCGGAATCGAGAAGCGCCTGGAATAGGCGATGATGCCCTTGAGCTCGCGGCTCTCGCCCGACCACGAGATGGCGATGATGGCGTCGTCCCTGGCGATCATGCCGAGGTCGCCATGATTGGCTTCGGCAGAATGGACGAAGAAAGCCGGCGTGCCGGTCGAGGCGAGCGTCGCCGCGATCTTTGAGCCGATATGGCCGCTCTTGCCGACGCCGGTGACAATGACGCGGCCGGCGATCTGCGACACCATATCGACGGCGCGCGCGAACGGTTCGGTCAATCCGTTTTCGAGCGCGGCCGCCAGCGCCGCGACACCGGCCTGCTCGGTCGCTACCGTTCTAAGCGCCGAGGCGATCGAAGCTTGCCCATCGAGCCGCTTCTTGTCTGGGGATCCCGCATGCATGGCTGATGCGATTAGCGCTTTGCTGCGCGCCTGTCCAACGGAATTGCCATCCGGTAGCTATCCAGTGGGCTTTGATCGACCGCCGCTCAACCCTCCGTTAACCATCCCCGTTTACGGTTCGGTAAGTATGGCGCGCGTGCGCCGCGCAAGCAGTGGTAGCGATGTCCGGGGCCCCGCCTGAAAAGAAAAGAAGACGATACGGCAAGGCGGTCTGCGCCTTGCTGCTGGCGACCAGCGTCTTCGCCTTGCTGCGGCCTGCGCAGCCCTATGCCCAGGTAACCGAGCTGCGCGGCGAGATTTCGGAATCGGCGATTCTGGACGACCAGCAGCGCAAAACCAGGCAATTGAGCATCGCCCAGGATCAGACGGCGCAGGCCGGTGCAACCACCCAGAGCACTGCGCCGACGCCCACCTATCAGCCGGCCAGCCCGGGCGCCGTGCGGGACGACGACGCGGCACCCGCGACCGGCAGCATTTTTGATCCGCCGGAAGCAACCGACGATCCGTTTGCGGACGCCCCCGTTCCCGTCCCGCCGCGCCGGCCATCGAGCACAACCCAAGGCGCAGCCGATCAGGACGAAGCCGCCGAGACACAGGCCGCCACCGCGACGACGGCCCCGACGGATGACGAGGACACCGCCGAGACGGACCCAATCAATTCCCGTGCCGTGACCATCGATTCCGCCGACAGGCAGCAACTCGATCCGGGCGCCGAGCGCGCCGAAGCCATCGAAGGCCGGGACAGGAGGGCCGAGGACGACCCGTTCGCCGCCACCGGCATCAAACTCGGCTCCTTCGTGATCAGGCCGACGCTCGAGCAAGGCCTGACGGCGTCGTCGAATGCCGATTCAAGCACCGAAGGCAAACCGGCCCTGCTGTCCGAAACGGCGCTGCGCTTCAATGCCGTCTCCGACTGGCGGGAGAATTCGGCTGTCATCGACGGCTACGGCATCTTTCTCAAGACGATATCGGGCGACGAGGTTCAGGAGGCGCGGGGCCGTGTCGATGGCACGCTCAATGTCGACCTCGACAACGATCTGCGCGCTATCGCCAGGCTCGGTTACGAGGCGGCGCCGGAATCGGCTTCGTCGCCGGTCGTCATCGAAGGCACCGTCGAGCAGCCGGTGCGCCAGACCATTGACGGCAGCCTCGCGGTCGAGAAGGACGCCGGCAAGATGCGCTTCGCCCTAACCGGCGCGGTCGAACACGACATCTATGGCGACGCCAAGCTTTCGACTGGCGGAACGCTGTCGCAGAAAGACCGCGACTCGACGCTCTATAGCGCCATCTTGCGCACCGGCTATGAGATTTCTCCCGCCATCACCCCTTTCACCGAGGTCGAAATCGGCCGCCGGGTCTATGATTTGCGCGTCGACAGCAATGGTTTCGAGCGATCTTCGACGCGGCTCGGCGTTCGGGCCGGCGCCGAGCTCGACCTCGGCGAGAAGCTTGCCGGCGAATTCTCGGCCGGCTGGCTGCGGGAGGCGATCGACGACGACCGCCTGCCGGCTATTTCGGGCGCCACGGTGAACGCCGACCTCAGATGGTCACCGGAACGCGGCACCACGATCGGCCTCACCGGGGAGACGATCGTCGAGGGCACGACAACCGCCGACGAAAGCGGCGACATCCTTTACTCCGGCCTCCTGACGGGCGAGCGGGAAATCCGTGCCAACCTGATCGGGAACGCAGCTCTCGGCGTGGGCTGGCGCGACTACGTCGGGTCGGACGGCCATGATCTGATACTGAGCGCCGAGGCCGGACTGACATGGTGGCTGAACCGGTATGCCGGACTGACCACCCGCGCCAGAACTGAAAAACAGACCAGCAACATCGAGGGCCGCGACTACACCGCCCACAGCATCTTTGTCGGGGTGACGCTGCAGCCGTAAACCAAGCCGCGCACCCTCGGTTCAGGCCCGAGGGCATGCTTTTGCGCGCATGCATTAGCCCGGGGGTTAGAACGCCGCGCCCCGCTGCTCTGACGGTTTCATCTCGTCGAGAAGCTTGCTGATAACGCCCGCCATGCGCCCGTTCATGTCGCTGCGCCACAGCGCGAAGGCGACGTTGGCCTCGACAAAGCCTTCCGGCGATCCGCAATCGAAGGTGCGCCCTCGGTAGTGGCAGCCATAGAAGGGCTGCTGCTTCTCCAGCTTCAGCATCGCGTCGGTGAGTTGTATCTCGTTGCCGGCGCCCTTCTCCTGGCCTTCGAGTATCCCAAATATCTCCGGCTGCAGGATGTAGCGCCCGTTGATGTATAGGTTGGAGGGTGCCGTGCCGGTCTTCGGCTTCTCCACCATGCCGGTAATGCGGAAACCGTGATGCGTATCCTCGCCGCGGCCGACGATACCGTATTTATGGGCCTCGGCGGGGTCGCATTCCTGAACCGCGACGATGTTGTTGCCGGTCTCGGCATAAAGCTCGACCATCTCCTTCATGCAGCTTTTTTCGGACTGCATGATCATATCGGGCAAAAGCAGCGCGAAGGGCTCGTCGCCGACCAGCTCGCGGGCACACCAGACGGCATGGCCAAGGCCAAGCGGCACCTGCTGGCGGGTGAAGCTGGTCTGCCCTGGCGAAGGTTGCAGCCGCTGCAGCCGGGCGAGCTCGTCGTCCTTGCCGCGTTGGGCGAGCGTGTCATAGAGTTCGAACTGAACGTCGAAATGGTCCTCGATGACCGCCTTGTTGCGTCCGGTCACGAAGATGAAATGCTCGATGCCGGCTTCGCGCGCCTCGTCGACCACATACTGGATGACCGGCCTGTCGACGACGGTCAGCATTTCCTTGGGTATGGCCTTGGTGGCCGGGAGAAAACGCGTCCCGAGGCCAGCGACCGGGAAAACTGCCTTGCGAACTCTCTTCATGCTGTCAAATATCCGCTTCTAAGGTTGTTCGGCAATCCCGCTTCAAGACATTTTCGTGCCGGAATCTGGGATTATGGAACGGCTGGTCAGAAAAATCTGTAGTCCGTAAAGCACCAACCCGCCTTTTCGTTCCCAACGGCACCTATGGTAAACTAAATGCTAACCGGGTTCGGCGATGAATGATCTTCCTGTGATGAAGAAGGAGGAAAAGATGTCCGTTCGCGACGCCGCAAAGCGCTTCACCAGCATCGTTGCGGCCGCCAGTCTGTCGCTTGCCTTGCTGATGCCCACCGGATCGGCTTTTGCCGACGCCGGTTTCCGGCAATGGGTGGCGAGCTTCCGCGCCACCGCGGTGCGGAGCGGCGTTTCCGGCGCCGTTTACGACCGCGCATTCGAGGGCATCAGCGATGCCGACCCGGTCGTGCTGGAAAAAGCGCGTTATCAACCCGAATTCACCGCGCCCGCCTGGGACTATTTCGACAACCGCGTCCATGACCAGTCGGTCGCTGTTGGCAAGCAGATGGCCAGGAAGTGGAAGCCGTGGCTGGACAGGATCGAGGCAAGATACGGCGTCGACCGTCACATCCTGCTGGCGATCTGGTCGATGGAATCGAACTACGGCGAAATCCTCAAGCGCGACGATGTCATGCGCAATGTCGTGCGTTCGCTGGCCACGCTTGGCTACGCCGATTCGAGACGATCGAAATTCGCCCGCACACAGTTGATCGCGGCGCTGAAGATCCTGCAAAGGGGCGACATCGATAAAAGCCACCTCAGCGGCTCATGGGCCGGCGCCATGGGCCATACCCAGTTCATTCCCACCAGCTATCAGGCCTATGCGGTCGACATGGACGGCGACGGCAAGCGCGACATCTGGAATTCGATTCCCGATGCATTGGCAACGGCCGCCAATCTGCTCAGGAAGAACGGCTGGCAGGCCGGCAAGACCTGGGGCTATGAAGTCAGCCTTCCCGACGGAAAGAAGTTCCCGGCTGGATCGAAGTCGTTGTCGCAATGGCAAGCGCTGGGTGTCACGCGTGCCAACGGCAAGCCGTTCAAGAGTGCGGAGAAGGCCACGCTGAAGGTGCCAGGCGGCCGCGGCGGCCCGGCTTTCCTGATGGTCAAGAATTTTTCGGTCATCAAGCGCTACAACAATGCCGACAAATATGCGGTTGCCGTTGGCCTTCTTGCCGACGAAATCGCCGGTTATGGTGGGCTTGTGCAGGACTGGAAGCGGCCTTTCACGAAGCTCTCCTTCGAGGAGAGGCAGGAGCTTCAGCAACGGCTTTCCCAGTACGGCTACTATGACGGCAAGTTCGACGGCAAGATCGGCGAGGGATCGAAAGCCGCCATCATGGCCTTCCAGGCGAAGGCTGGCTTGACCCAGGACGGACATCCGAGCATGGAAGTGCTCAAATGGCTCAGGCAGAACTAGCTTCGCATAGGGCAGACCTGGAGCATCGGCCCAAACCGGTTTTGAGGAAATCCGATGCTCAACTTAAGGTAGAGCGGCGGCACGGTTGTATCAGAGTCCGGCGCTCTTTAGGGATGGAGACGGTAATTGGTTTCGGCTGCGCGTATCCGTGTGATCCTTCGTCGCGTGCCGATCCTGATTCTGGCTATTGCCGTCCTGGCCGTCGGCACTGCCGCCGTCTTTCACACGCCGGCCGTGGCGCAGGAAGAACAAAGGCGTGGCTGGTCGCTGCGCGACTTGTTGTTTCTGCGCCGAAGCGAGCGGGTGGAACCGCCGCGACTGATTGAGCCGCGACGGATTCAGAGGATCGGGCCACGGAAGCCAAAAGTCAGAAAGTCGCGTGCCGCGCCGCGCCGGCCGGCAGAGCCGGCAGCCCCCATTGTCCAGAAGGCGCCGGATGCCCGCACCGTTCTGGTGGTCGGCGATTTCATGGCGACCGGCCTCGCCGAAGGTCTCGACACCGCCTTTGCCGAAAACAATAAGGTCAGGATCGTCGTTCGCAGCAATGGTTCGTCCGGTTTCGTGCGTGACGATTTCTACAACTGGCCCGAACAGATCAAGTCGCTGATCGAGACCGAAAAGCCCGCGGCCGTGATCGTCATGCTGGGTTCCAACGATCGGCAGCAGATGCGCGTGAACGGTGAACGCGAACAGCCACGGACCGAAGCGTGGACCAAGGAATACGAACGCCGTACCGAAGCGTTCGGCAAGGCCATTGCATCGGCCAAGGTGCCGTATCTGTGGGTCGGCATGCCGGCCTTCAAGGCGCCGAAGATGACCTCCGACATGCTGGCTTTCAACGACATCTACCGCTCGACGGCCGAAAGCCACGGCGGCGAATTCGTCGACATCTGGGACGGTTTCGTCGACGAGGAAGGCGCCTTTGTCACCAGCGGGCCTGATATCAACGGTCAGCCGGTGCGCCTGCGCACCGACGACGGCATCCGTGTGTCGAAAGCCGGCAAACGCAAGCTCGCCTTCTATGCCGAAAAACCCTTGCTGAAGATCCTTGGAATGACCTCGCCTCCGGGCACACTGGCAGCTTATGCGCCAGCCGGCGCTCCGGTCGGGGCGCCGACACCGACACCCATGCCCGTCGATCGCACGGTGCCGATGCTGCTCAGCGATCCGGCACTCGACGGCGGTTCGGAACTTCTCGGCGCCGCAGCGCCGGCAAAGGCGGACGGGCCCGGCGAAAAACTCGTCGTCGGGGGCAAGGCATCAACTGCTTCGCCCGGCCGCGCCGACGATTTTTCTTGGCCGCCAAGGAAGCAGCCTGCAGCGGCGGCCGTGCCCGAAACGACCACGGCGATCACTCCCTAAAGCGCGTCGCGTGTGACGCGCTTTAGGTTGTTGTTTTTATGCATGTCGTTATCGCAAAACCGCTGCACACTTTTGCGCGACATGCATTAAACCTGCTCGGGGCACCGGCCTACGCCGGCCGTGGCTTTAACTGCCACGACCGCTCACAAGGGCTTCGGCCGGCGAAGGCCGGAAGCGCAGAAAACGCCCTCAGATGGCCGCGGGAGCAGAGTTTCCAAACGGTCTCAGCGCGGCAGCACGCTCGATCCCATCAGCGCCTCGTCGATCGAACGCGCTGCCTGACGGCCCTCGCGGATCGCCCAGACGACCAGCGATTGACCGCGGCGCACATCGCCCGCTGCATAGAGCTTTTCGACGCTGGTCTTGTAGTCGCGATCATTGGCCTCGACGTTGTTCGAGCGGCGGCTGTCGATGGCGATCTTCATCTGGCCAGCCAGCTCCGACACCGGCCCGACCGCGACCGGCCCGGCAAAGCCGATAGCGATGAAGGCCAGATCCGCGCGGATGACGAATTCCGTGCCGGCGATCGGCTTGCGCTTTTCATCGACCTCGCAGCATTTGACGCCGGTCAACGCGCCGTCCTCGCCGATGAATTCGAGCGTCGCCACCTGGAACTCGCGCTCGGCGCCTTCCGCCTGCGAGGACGAGGTGCGCATCTTCGTCGCCCAGTAGGGCCAGACCGAAAGCTTGTCCTCCTTTTCCGGCGGCTGCGGCCGGATGTCGAGCTGGGTGACACGAACGGCGCCCTGGCGGAAGGCGGTGCCGACGCAGTCGGACGCGGTGTCGCCGCCGCCGACGACGACGACATGCTGGCCGCCGGCGACGATCGGCGGCGACGGCCACGCCACCGATTGGATCGGCTCGCCGCCGATGCGCTTGTTCTGCTGCACCAGGTAAGGCATCGCGTCATGCACGCCGTCGAGATCGTCGCCGGGAATGTTGGCCGGGCGCGGCGTTTCCGAACCGCCGCAATAGAGCACCGAATCATATTCGGCGAGCAGCTCCGCCACCGGCTTGTCGACGCCGACATTGATCCCGCAATGGAAGCTCACGCCCTCGCCTTGCATCTGCTCGATACGCCGGTCGATATAGTGCTTCTCGATCTTGAAGTCGGGAATGCCGTAGCGCATCAGCCCGCCCGGCCGGCTCTCGCGCTCATAGACGTGAACGTCGTGGCCGGCGCGGCCAAGCTGCTGGGCGGCCGCCATGCCGGCCGGCCCCGAGCCAATGACGGCGACGCGCCTGCCGGTTTTCCTTTCCGGCGGATAGGGCCGGATATGACCGGTTTCATAGGCCTTGTCGGCGATCGCCTGCTCGATCGTCTTGATGGCGACCGGAATGTCCTCGAGGTTCAGCGTGCAGGCTTCCTCGCAAGGCGCCGGACAGATGCGGCCGGTGAATTCCGGGAAATTATTGGTCGAATGCAGGTTGCGGATCGCATTGTCCCAGTCGCCATTGTAGACGAGGTCGTTCCAGTCCGGGATCTGGTTGTGGACCGGGCAGCCGGTCGGCCCGTGACAGTACGGAATGCCGCAATCCATGCAGCGCGCGGCCTGTTTCTCGACCTCCTTGTCCGACATCGGCAGCGTGAACTCGCGAAAATGCCGGATGCGGTCGGAAGCCGGCTGGTACTTGTGCACCTGCCGGTCGATCTCGAGAAACCCTGTTACCTTGCCCATAGTCCAGTCCCTGCTGT
The DNA here is from genome assembly GCF_055811415.1 of Mesorhizobium sp. WSM4846. Taxonomy (NCBI): domain Bacteria; kingdom Pseudomonadati; phylum Pseudomonadota; class Alphaproteobacteria; order Hyphomicrobiales; family Phyllobacteriaceae; genus Mesorhizobium; species Mesorhizobium sp. WSM4846. The sequence goes on along the minus strand of NZ_JBVVPZ010000004.1, from coordinate 47,024 downwards.
CCAGATGGCGCGCTCGACGTCGCACCCGTTAACCTCATAAGGCAGCCATGGCAACCTTCAGTCCGAGGCCAGGATTGTTGATGAAGGCATCGACCGGGAAGCTTTGCTTCCCGGCAATCCCAATACCTATTCCGCCGCAACGCCCATGCGCATGCGTTCCATTTCGATCAGCGCGCGGCGGTATTCGACCGGCATGATCTTCCGGAATTTCGGCCGGAAAGTCGCCCAGTTGTCGAGGATCTCGCGGCCGCGCACCGAACCCGTGTAATGAACGTGGTTCGAGATCAGCTGATAGAGCCGCTCCTCATCATGGCTGGTCATGTCGCCGGACACGTCGACGCGGCCTTTGTGATCGAGGTCGCCGCCATGATGGAGCAGTTTCTCCATCAGGTCGTCTTCTTCGGGAACGGGTTCCAGTTCGACCATCGCCATGTTGCAGCGCTCGGCGAAATCACCCACCTCGTCGAGCACATAGGCGACGCCGCCCGACATGCCAGCGGCAAAGTTGCGGCCGGTCTGCCCGATGACGACGACAATGCCGCCGGTCATGTACTCGCAGCCATGGTCGCCAACACCTTCGACGACGGCAGCGACGCCCGAATTGCGAACCGCAAAACGCTCGCCGGCGACGCCGCAGAAATAGGCCTCGCCCTCGGTCGCGCCGTAGAGCACCGTGTTGCCGACGATGATCGACTCGGCTGCGACGATCTTCGTGTTCTCAGGCGGGCGGATGACGATGCGTCCGCCCGACAGGCCCTTGCCGACGTAGTCGTTGGCGGCACCGACCAGCTCGAACGAAACCCCACGCGCCAGGAAGGCGCCGAAGGACTGGCCGGCGGTGCCGGTGAGCTTCACCGAGATCGTGTCCTCGCGCAGGCCCTTGTGCCTGAAGCGCTTTGCCACTTCGCCCGACAGCATGGCGCCGGTCGAACGGTCGACATTGCGGATCGGCAGCTCGATGCTGACCGGCTGCCTGGCTTCGAGCGCCGGCTTGGCCAACTCGATCAGCTTGCGGTCGAGCACGTCGTCGATCGGATGCTTCTGCCGCTCGGTCCAGTGCACCGCCTCATGCGGCGCATCCGGCTTGAAGAACATCTTGCTGAAATCGAGCCCGCGCGCCTTCCAGTGCTGGATCAGCGCCCGCTTCTCCAGGAGTTCGGTGTCGCCGATGATCTGGTCGAGATGGGTGTAGCCCATCTCGGCGAGCAGCGCCCGCACCTCTTCCGCCACATAGAAGAAGAAGTTGATGACGTGTTCCGGCGTGCCTTTGAAGCGCTTGCGCAACACCGGATCCTGCGTCGCGACGCCGACCGGGCAGGTGTTGAGATGGCACTTGCGCATCATGATGCAGCCGGCCGCGATCAGCGGCGCGGTCGAGAAGCCGAATTCGTCGGCGCCAAGCAGCGCGCCGATGACGACGTCGCGGCCGGTGCGCAGGCCGCCATCGACCTGCAGCGCGACGCGCGACCTGAGGCCGTTGAGCACCAGCGTCTGGTGCGTCTCGGCAAGGCCCATTTCCCACGGGCTGCCGGCGTGCTTAAGCGAGGTCAGCGGCGATGCGCCGGTGCCGCCGTCATAGCCGGAAATGGTGATGTGATCGGCGCGCGCCTTGGCGACGCCGGCCGCAACCGTGCCGACACCGACTTCGGAGACCAGCTTGACCGAGACATCGGCCGCCGGGTTGACGTTCTTGAGATCGTAGATCAGCTGCGCCAGATCCTCGATCGAGTAGATGTCGTGATGCGGCGGCGGCGAGATCAGGCCGACGCCGGGCGTCGAATGCCTGACCTTGGCAATGGTGGCATCGACCTTGTGGCCGGGCAGCTGACCGCCCTCGCCGGGCTTCGCCCCTTGCGCGACCTTGATCTGCATCACATCGGAGTTCACCAGATACTCCGCCGTCACGCCGAAACGCCCGGAAGCGACCTGCTTGATCGCCGAACGCTCGGGGTTCTTGCCGCCGTCCGGCAGCGGCAGGTAACGGTCGGCCTCTTCGCCGCCCTCGCCGGTGTTCGACTTGCCGCCGATGGTGTTCATGGCGCGCGCCAGCGTGGTGTGCGCTTCCCTGGAGATCGAGCCAAAGGACATCGCTCCGGTCGAGAACCGTTTGACGATATCGGCCGCCGACATGACCTCGTCGAGCGCGACCTTGTTGCGCCCGGTTTCTTCGGCCAGCCTGATCTTGAACAGGCCGCGAATGCTCTGCGCCCGCGCCGTCTCGCTGTCGATCTGAGCGGAATAGTCCTTGAACGTCTGCGACGATCCCTGGCGCACGGCGTGCTGCAGGGTGGCCACCGCATCGGGCGACCAGATATGCGCTTCGCCGCGCATGCGGAACATGTATTCGCCGCCGACCTCGAGGCTGTTGCGCAGCACCGGGTCGTTGCCGAAGCCGTCGGCGTGGCGGCTGACCGTCTCGGCCGCGATCTCTTCCAGCCCGACGCCTTCGATCAGCGTCGCGGTGCCGGTGAAATATTTCTGCACGAAATCGGTCTTCAGCCCGATTGCGTCGAAGATCTGCGCGCCGCAATAGGACTGGTAGGTCGAGATGCCCATCTTCGACATGACCTTGAGAATGCCCTTGCCGATCGACTTGATGTAGCGGGAGACCACCTCATTGGCGTCGACTTCGGCCGGCAGCTCGCCGCGCTTGTGCATGTCGAGCAGCGTGTCGAAGGCGAGATAGGGATTGATCGCCTCGGCGCCATAGCCCGCAAGGCAGCAGAAATGATGCACCTCGCGCGGTTCGCCGGACTCGACGACCAGCCCCACCGATGTACGCAACCCCTTGCGGATCAAATGATGGTGGACCGCCGCCGTCGCCAGCAATGCCGGGATGGCGATGCGGTCCGGCCCGAGCTGACGGTCGGACAGGATGATGATGTTGTAGCCGCCGGCGACCGCCGCCTCGGCGCGCTCGCACAGCCGGTCGATGGCGCCCTGCATGCCGGCCGCGCCTTCGTTCGAAGCATAGGTGATGTCGATCGTCTTGGTGTCGAAACGATCCTCGGTATGACCGATAGAGCGGATCTTCTCAAGATCGCCATTGGTCAGGATCGGCTGGCGCACTTCGAGCCGCTTGCGGCGCGAATTGCCGACGAGGTCGAAGATGTTCGGCCTCGGCCCGATGAACGACACCAGGCTCATCACCAGTTCCTCGCGGATCGGGTCGATAGGCGGGTTGGTGACCTGGGCGAAGTTCTGCTTGAAATAGGTGTAGAGCAGCTTCGATCTGTCCGACATCGCCGAAATCGGCGTGTCGGTGCCCATCGAGCCGACCGCTTCCTGGCCGGTGGTCGCCATCGGCGACATCAGCAGCTTGGTGTCTTCCTGGGTAAAGCCGAACGCCTGCTGACGATCGAGCAGGCTGACGTCCCTGCGCAGCGCCCGCGGCTCGACCGGCTTCAGGTCTTCGAGGATGAGCTGGGTGTTGGCGAGCCAGCTCTTGTAGGGATGCCTGGTCGCGATCTCCGACTTGATCTCCTCGTCGGAAACGATGCGGCCCTTCTCCAGGTCGATCAGCAGCATGCGGCCGGGCTGCAGCCGCCACTTCTTGACGATCCTTTCCTCCGGCACCGGCAGCACGCCGGCTTCCGAGGCCATGATGACGCGATCGTCGTCGGTGACGATGTAGCGCGCCGGGCGCAGCCCATTGCGGTCGAGCGTGGCGCCGATCTGGCGGCCGTCGGTGAAGGCCACCGCCGCCGGCCCGTCCCACGGCTCCATCAGGGCGGCGTGGTATTCGTAAAAGGCCTTGCGATCTTGATCCATCAGCTTGTTGCCGGCCCAGGCCTCGGGGATCAGCATCATCATCGCGTGGGCGAGCGAGTAGCCGCCCTGCGTCAGGAATTCGAGCGCATTGTCGAAACAGGCGGTGTCCGACTGCCCCTCATAGGAGATCGGCCACAGCTTGGAGATGTCGTTGCCGAACAGTTCGGAATCGACCGAAGCCTGCCGCGCCGCCATCCAGTTGACGTTGCCGCGCAGCGTGTTGATCTCGCCATTGTGGGCGACCATGCGATAGGGATGCGCCAGCTTCCACGACGGGAAGGTGTTGGTCGAGAAACGCTGGTGGACGAGGATCAGCGCCGTCTCGAAACGCGGATCGGTCAGATCCTTGTAATAGGCGCCGACCTGATAGGCCAGGAACATGCCCTTGTAGACGATGGTACGCGATGACATCGACACGACGTAAAAACCATTGTCGACGCCCTTGGTCTCTTCATGGATACGACCGGAAATGACCTTGCGCAGGATGTAGAGCCGCCGTTCGTAATCGTCGTCGCTCTCGATCTCGGCGCCACGGCCGAGGAACACCTGCCTCTGGACCGGTTCGGAAGCAGCGATATCAGGCGCCTTTGACAGCGATGAATTGTCGACCGGCACGTCGCGAAAGCCGAGCAGCGGCTGGCCTTCGAGCTGCGCGACCTCGGCGATGATGCCTTCGATATGCGCCTGAAGCTCAGGATCGCGCGGCATGAACACATGGCCGACGGCGTAATGGCCGGGCTTGGGCAGTTCGACGCCCTGGCTGGCCATCTCCTCGCGGAAGAAGCGGTCGGGAAGCTGCACCAGCACGCCGGCGCCGTCGCCCATCAGTGGGTCGGCGCCGACGGCGCCGCGATGCGTCAGATTTTCGAGCACCGCCAGGCCGTCCGTGACGATCTGATGCGACTTGACGCCCTTCATATTGACGATGAAGCCGACGCCGCAGGCATCGTGCTCGTTGCGCGGATCGTAAAGGCCGTGGGCGGCGAACCCGGTAGGGGTCCGCCCGATCTTGGTCAGGCCAGTGGCGATGGACGGATTTTTGACGGCTGGCGCTTTCGTCTGCGCGGCCGGGCCGTTCGTCGCAGATGGCGTCACTTCCGTCATCGTCCTGTCCTCCATCCCCAGCCCTTAGGGCGCTGGTTTCCGTTGGGAAGCGCATGAGCTTCCCTCTCATCCTTGCGGCACGTCTTGCGAAATCCTTGCCGAACCAGGCGGCCTGGTTCGCATCCGGCAATCGTACAGGCCAGAGCCGGGCTGTCTACCTGTCGCTCGCGGCAACGGCCGGAGAGGCCCAATGATACGCCAATCCAGCCTGTTTTGTGCGACAAAATAAGACAGCACTACTGTCCTAAATTTTTATGACAGAAATTGCGGATGCGCACAAGACCGATTCACAACAATTGTGAGCATTCAGAGACAGAAAATTACGCGCCACCCCGTCAAAACGCAACCTTCAGTCGTCCGCCTTAATGCATGTCGCGCAAAAGTGTGCAGCGGTTTTGCGATAATGACATGCATGAAAACAACAACCTAAAACGCGTCGCATGAGGCCGGCCGAACGCGACGCGCTTTAGTCCCCGGCCTCTCGCTGGCTTTACCGCTTTTCCGGCGCTTGGCACTTGCGAGCGGCATGCGAAAGCGGCCAAGGTCGCCTTGATTTTCCCAGCACAGGCAAACGCATGAATTTCGCTTCCGACAATTGGGCAGGCGCCCATCCCAGCATCGCCGCGGGCCTGTCGGCCCATGCGGGCGGCTTTTCCACCGCCTATGGCGACGGCGCCCTCGACGAGGCCGCATACCAGCGCTTCAACGAAATCTTCGAGCGCGAGGTCGCGGTGTTTTTCGTGGCCACCGGCACCGCCGCCAATTCCCTGTCGCTGACCGCCTACAACAAATCGGGCGGCATTTCCTTCTGCCATCGAGAGTCACATGTCATCGAGGATGAATGCGGCGCCCCGGAATACTTTACCGGCGGCTCTCGGCTCCATGCCGTCGACGGTGCGCTGGGCAAGATCGATCCGAATATGCTGGACAGGACGGTCGGCCGGTTCGCGCCAGAAATCGTCCATTCCGGGCGCCCGATGGCGGTGTCGATCACCCAGTCGACCGAGGTCGGCACCATCTACACACTGAACGAAATTGCCAGGATTTCGGCGATCGCCAAGCATCACAAACTGCCGCTGCACATGGATGGCGCCCGCTTCGCCAATGCGCTGGTCGCGCTCGAGACAACACCGGCGGAGATGACCTGGAAGGGCGGCGTCGACATCCTCTCTTTCGGCGGCACCAAGAACGGCTGCTGGTGCGCCGAGGCTATCGTGCTGTTCGACCTCGACCGCGCCAGGGAACTGGCCTTCCTGCGCAAGCGCGCGGCGCAATTGTTCTCGAAATCGCGCTTCATCGCAGCGCAGTTCGAAGCCTATTTCAAGGACGACCTGTGGCTCGACACGGCGCGGCATGCCAACGCCATGGCAGCACGCCTCGCAGGACTGATCGAGGATTCCGCGTCGGCGCGTCTGGCCTGGCTGCCGCAAGCCAACGAAGTGTTCGCAGTGATGAAAAAGGCCAAGGCTGAACGGGTGCATTTGGCCGGTGCCGCCTTCTACGACTGGCACAAGCCGCACGACTTTGATGGCCATATCGGCGAGGACGAAGCGCTCTATCGTTTCGTCACCAGCTTTGCGACCACGGCCGAAGAGGTCGACCGCTTTGGCGAGCTAATTGCTCGATAGCGGCACCTATCCATCAAAAGGGCGGCGCCAGGCACCGCCCTCGTCTGTTAGGTCGTCTTTGTGACGCAGCTTACGCGGCGGTCTTGGCCTCGATCTGCTTGGCCTTCGCCGAAGACGCGGTGATCGCGATCTTGCGGGGCTTCAACTCCTCGGGAATATTGCGCTTGAGGTCGACGAAGAGCAGGCCGTTCTTCAGCGAGGCGCCGACGACATCAACGTGGTCGGCAAGCTGGAAGCGGCGCTCAAAGGCCCTGCTCGCGATACCGCGATAGAGCAGTTCGGAGCCTTCGCCATTGCCCTCCTTGCGCTCACCCTTGACAGTCAGAACGTTGCGGTGAGCCTCGATCGAGAGCTCATCGTCCGAGAAGCCGGCGACCGCCATCGAGATGCGATAGGAATCCTCACCGGTGCGCTCGATGTTGTAGGGCGGATAGGTCTGTGCACCTTCCGGCTGAGCAAGCGAATCGAGCATGGTGAACAGCCGGTCGAAACCGACGGTCGAACGATAAAGCGGGGAAAAATCAACGTGACGCATAGTGTGTTCTCCTGTTGAGCAACAAACGTATGGCCGGTGCGAAACCCGTGACGGCGTTCCGGATGGGCCAGCGGCCCCGACATTGGCGGCCGCAGCAGACATTTGGGGAGCACGAGAAGGCATTTCAAGATTCTGCCGCCTCAATGAACGGCAGATGAACCGCGGCTTCGGCGGACGTTCAGCTAAGTCGCGCTAGACTGCTTCCAGGATCAAGGAACAGGCGGCGGTTACGGCGTCGCGCGTCCTCTCGGACATGCAAAAGGAAGCTGTAACATTTTGATTGCGCATGATTGACGGCGAAATCGGCTGCGGTTTTCGCGGTTATGCGCGAGATGCCACAACGGGGCCGACCGGGTGTAACGTCCCTTCCTCCCGGATCGACGGGGGGCCGGAAGCATGCCGCAAGCTGCTTTCGGCCTCACTCGCCGGCTGGCTCGTTCAGCCTTTCCAACGCGTCCGGAATTCCTTTGCTTTTGCTGCATGGGCGTCTATGCCTACCACAGCTTGCGCCATGCAGGCAGCGACACATAAAACGCAGCGCCGAATGACGGACCTCCTCGACAAAATTCCCCTCTTCCGCGAAATTCCGGGCAATCCGCTGCCGGAAATTGCGGCCGGTGGTTTCTTCACCACGCGCGACGGCAAGAAGATCCGTTATGGCCTCTTTGCCGCCGTTGCCCGCCCGATGAAGGGCACCGTGGTCCTCTTGACCGGCCGCAACGAGTGCATCGAAAAGTATTTCGAGACCATCCGCAACCTCGCCGACCGCGGCTTTGGCGTCGCCACCTTTGACTGGCGCGGCCAGGGCGGTTCCGACCGGCTGATCAGCGATCGCGAGCGCGGCTATGTCCGCAGTTTCTTCGACTACACCGGCGACCTGGAACAGTTGTTCGAGGAGATCGTGCTGCCCGACTGCCGGGGGCCGTATTACATATTGGCCCATTCGGCCGGGGCGGTGATCACGCTGCTTGCCGGGCCGTCGATGGTGAACCGCGTACGGCGCATGGTGCTGATCGCGCCCTTCCTGGCGGTGCCCGACCTACCGGTCTCGACAACCACCGTTCGCCGCCTCTGCTCGCTGTTCTGTCTGCTGGGCCTTGGCAAGCTTTATGCCGCCTGGGGTCCGCGGCCCAGAAAAACCATACCCTTTGCCGTCAACAAGGTGACATCGGATCCCGAGCGGTATCGGCGCAACACGCTGCTCTACGAAACCTACCCACAACTGGCGCTCGGCGGCCCGACGATCCGCTGGCTGAAAGCGGCGGCGCAGGCCTCCGAGGTCATCAGCGATCCCAACTTCATGGCCAGGATCCGGGTCCCCTTGCTTGTGGTCGCCGCCGGCGCCGACCAGGTCGTCTCGACCAAAGCGGTGGAAACCTACACCAGACGCCTGCGTCTCGGTTCGCTGCTGGTGATCGATGGCGCACGCCATGAAATATTGCAGGAAGCCGACTTTTATCGCGAGCAGTTCTTTGCCGCCTTCGATGCCTTCATTCCGGGAAGCGACGACAACTCCTGATTGAGTACTCCCTCGTGACGCGCAAAAGACCGCTCCAAATCATTGAAATCCATGACTTGGCTTGAAAGAATGACTTGGCTTGAAAAAATGCCTGCCAGGTCGATCGTCGGCCTACACTTGCCGGGCGAAATCCATGATCCAGTTGGTCTCCCAGGTCTTGCCGCCATCCGCTGAAAAAGCCTGCTCCCAGCGCGCCGATTTTTCAGTGATCCGCGACCACAGGAAGCGAATCTGGATAGCGCGTCCGTCAAAAACGTCTTCACACAGGAATGTGCCGACGCCTGCTTGGAAGGCGCCGCGCATCGGAATATCGATGGTCGCCGGATTGCGGCCGTCGATCCACCAGATCGACCATTGTCTCGTCGCCGGATCGAAGGTCCGCAGCGTGGCGGCGCGATAGGCGCCGCCGGGCAATTCAATCACATTGTCGTCGACATTGCCGAGCCCGCCAAGGATCGGGCGCACCTCGCATGTCCCGCCAAACACGTCCAAGTTCGTGTCGCCCTGCAGGCGCTCCTGCAACCTTCGGTGGCTGACGTTCCAGCGTCCGGAGAAGAAATCGAAATCGGCCCGCCCATCTGCTGGAGCATTTTCTGCCGGCGCATTTTCTGCTGGAGCATCTTCGGAACGGCTGGTTGTTGACTGCGTCGGCATGAGACTCCCTCCCGTGGCATTGTCTCCATAGCCGAGAGCTGCTGACACCCTGCCGTCAGGAGCATTGGGTTATCGTCGCCGTGGGCACTTCAGTGCGTAATGGCCAGCTGCCAAGCCGGTTCAGCCACGCAACGCCGCCATCGCGGCGGCATGAAGCTCCGGCGTTGCCGCAGCCAGGATGTCGCCGCCCCTTTCCGCCGGTCCGCCTTCGAAGGTGGTGACGACGCCGCCGGCCTTCTCGATGATCGGGATCAGCGCGACGATATCGTAGGGTTTCAAACCGGGGTCGGCGACGATGTCGACGCTTCCCGCCGCGACCATGGCGAAGGCATAGCAGTCGGTACCGTAGCGGGCGAGCTGGACCTGCCGCTCGAACAGGTCGTAGCGCAGGCGCGCGTCTCCCTTGAACAGTGCTGGCGTGGTGGTGAACAGCGTCGCTTCGGCGAGGCTTGTCGTCTTGCGTGTGGTCAGCCTTCGCGGTCCGCCCGGGCCTTCATAATGGGCGCCGGACGCGTTGGCGTAGAAAAGCTCACCGGTGAAGGGCTGCGACATCATGCCGGCGACGGCATCGCCGTCGACCGTCAGCCCGACCAAGGTTCCCCACACCGGCAGGCCGGAAATGAAGGCACGGGTGCCGTCGATCGGATCGATCACCCAGACATGCCTGCTGGAAATGTTCTCGCTGCCATGCTCCTCGCCGAGGATGCCGTGATCGGGATATTCCGCTGATATAAGCGCGCGGATAACCCGCTCGGCCTCACGGTCGGCCTCGGTGACCGGGTCGAAGCTGCCTTGCTCCTTGTTGGCGACCGCGCCTTGGCTGCGGAAGCGCGGCAAGGTTTCGGCCGCGGCAGCATGCGCAATGCGCCGCATGAAATCGATGCTGATGTCCAACTGAGTCTCCCCGCGCTGCAGCCTGCTGGAACTCGTTTGCCTGCGGTATTGCGTCAAGACAAGGGCGCGCGGACATTTCCGCATCGACAACTGTTGCTCAAATGCAACGTTGGCGCCCTCGATATGCAATTCCACATCATAGTGAATCAAAAACGCCGCACGGCGGCTTGACATTTGTGCATCGCACAATAGATTTGTTCTCGGACAGGTTCTCCTGTCCATGCCCTCCTTGGGCGTTTCCTCCCTAGACTTCGACCGTGTCGTGCAAACGATGCGGTCTTTTTTTCGGCGCGGCACTCAGCCGATTGCGCGTCCCGACCCGCATGCCGATGGCTTTATCCGGCGCAAGATCTCGTTTCGATTTTCGGCAATCATTCGGCGGCAAGCGGCAGGTCGATAAAATTGTGGTCGGGCATTGCCATCAGGTCGGCCGAGAATTGCGCCAGATCGTCGGCGAGCGCATCGAAGCCGGCGGATTTCTGGAACGTCCGCTCGTTCATGTAAAGCCCGCGATTGACCTCGATCTGCAGCGCATGGAGATGGCGCACGGGGCGGCCATAGTGCTCGGTGATGAAGCCTCCGGCGTAGGGCTTGTTATGGGCGACGGTATAGCCCATGCCGATGAGCAGGCCGATCGCCGTCTCGGTCAACGCTGCCGCAGCGGACATGCCGAAACGGTCGCCGACGATGAAGTCGGGCCTGACACCGCTGTCGCCGACCCTGATGCTCGCCGGCATCGAATGGCAATCGATCAGCACGGCAAAGCCGAACCGCGCATGGGTCCTGGTCAAGAGCCGTTTCAGCGTCTCGTGATAAGGCTTGTAGACGGCCTCGATACGCGCGACGGCTTCCGCCAGCGGCAAGCGGCCGGCATAGATGTCGAGCCCTTCTCCCACCAGCTTGGGCACGGTGCCAAGCCCGCCGGCGACGCGCGCCGAACGGATGTTGCAGAACGACGGCACCGGTTCGGCGAACATGCGCGGATCGAGTTCCCACGGCTCCCGGTTGACGTCGAGATAGGCGCGCGGGAAGTTTGCCGCCAGCATCGGCGCGCCGAGCGCAACGGCGCCGCCGAACAATTCGTCGACATAGCAATCTTCGGAGCGGCGGATGGCGTTTCGGTCCAGCCTTGCCATGGCCAGGAACCGGTCCGGATAGTGACGGCCGCTATGCGGCGAGTTGAAGAGGAAGGGAACACGCTGTTCGGCGCCCGACCGGATTTCGAAGGGGGGAACGATCGAAAAATCCTCGGCTGCCGTTTTCAATTTGAACGAACCCGGAAACACCAATGCATCATGGTTGGAAAGGTGCCACCTCCCCGGCCGCATGTCCAGCGTTTCGGCGTCCGGAGCGCTTTGTTAAAGCCGGATCGGGCCTTTATCGTTCACTTGATGTTTACCCTCACCTCCTCATATACAGGATGGTTAACGGGCTGCCCCACGGCAGTCTCGGGCGGGTGATTCGGACGGGACAAGATGGCACGCATTCTACTGGCGGAAGACGACGATGACATGCGCCGGTTCCTCGTCAAGGCGCTGGAGCGTGCCGGCTACCAGGTCAGCGATTTCGACAACGGCGCCAGCGCCTATGAGCGGCTGCGCGAAGAGCCTTTCTCGCTGCTCTTGACCGATATCGTCATGCCGGAGATGGACGGCATAGAACTCGCCCGCCGCGCCACCGAGATCGATCCCGACCTCAAGGTCATGTTCATCACCGGCTTCGCCGCCGTTGCGCTCAATCCGGATTCCAAGGCGCCGAAAGACGCCAAGGTGCTGTCGAAGCCGTTCCATCTGCGCGACCTCGTCAACGAGGTCGAAAAGATGCTGCAGGCAGCCTGACACGCTTTCCGCCGCCGGCTTCCGGCGCGCCTTCGACGGCGTGGCAAGACGAACCGTTCTTTCCCTTTTCCTGCTATTGACGCGCCGTGGCAAAAATGGTGTATGCGCGGCTTCGGATGGGCGTGTAGCTCAGCGGGAGAGCACTGCATTGACATTGCAGGGGTCACAGGTTCAATCCCTGTCACGCCCACCATCCAGACAATCCGCCGTCACTCGTACCCCGTGGATTTCCTCGTCTTACGGGCGCGCTCTGGTTGGACCGCGTGAATGCCGTTTCTCGAAACGCCAAATCGGACCGCTTGATTCTTTGGCGCCAGCCAATGCTTCTCAATGAAGTCGGCTGGGCATTCTTTTTCGGCCACATCGACGAGACGGGGCATCGCTCCTCCAGGTGAATCCGAAACGCTAAACCAAGCGTGTCGGCGAGCGATTTTGCATTGGCCATGGCCAGAAGCCGTCCGCCCATGTCTGCTGGCGGCAATCAGCGTCGATTGAGATCAAGCCGCGCCGAGGCGGAGATCACCTGTCTCAATATGCTGGAGAAACCAGGCATAGGTCTGCTCCAAGCCACTCTGAAGCGAGTACCGAGGGCGCCAGCCCGTGGCGAACAGGCGCGATACGTCCATCAGCTTGCGCGGCGTGCCGTCCGGCTTCGTCGCATCGAATGTGAGCACCGCCTCGGCGCCGACGACGGCGAGCATGGTGCGGGCCAGCTCGGCAATGGTGATGTCCTCGCCTGAGCCGACATTGACGTGACTGTCACCGGCATAGTTTTTCAGCAGCCAGACCAGAGCGTCGGCGGCGTCGTCGACATGCAGGAACTCGCGCATCGGCGTGCCCGATCCCCAGACCTCCAGGGTTTTGTCGCCGGCGCGCTTGGCCTTGTGCGCCTTGCGCATCAGGGCCGGTACGACATGGCTGGTGGAGAGGTCGAAATTGTCGCCGGGGCCATATAGGTTGGTCGGCATCGCCGAGATGTACTCGACACCGTATTGGCGCCGATAGGCCTGGCACAGTTTCAGCCCGGCGATCTTGGCGATCGCGTACCATTCGTTGGTCGGTTCGAGCGGACCGGTCAGCAAGGCGTCCTCGGCGATCGGCTGTGCCGCAAATTTCGGATAGATGCAGGACGAACCGAGGAACAGCAATTTCTGCACCTCGTTGCGAAAGGCGCTCTCGATGACATTGGTCTGCATGATGAGATTGTCCTGCAGAAAATCGACCGGCAATTTGTTGTTTGCCATGATACCGCCGACCTTGGCCGCCGCCATCACCACCGCATCCGGCCTGTGGCCGGCCATCCAGCGCCGCACGCCGGCCTGATCCATCAGGTCGAGTTCATCGCGGGATGCGGTCAGGACCTCGCAGTCCTCCTCCGCCAGCCTGCGCAATAAGGCCGATCCGACCATGCCGCGATGCCCGGCCACGAAAACGCGCTTGCCCCTTAGGTCGAAATCCATTGGCGTATCCCTATCCAGAACGGCCGCTATGACCATCTGGCGTCGGCGCACCGGATGGGTTTGCGTCGGACGCATAGCGCATACAGATTTGCCCGGACAAGGCAAATCGGAGATTTGGGCGAGTTCTTCCTGTGGTATGGCGCTCAGACGCCTGCCACGGCGCACAGGTTTTTCATTCTTGCGCTGGCCAGCTCCGGGTCGGCCAGCAATCCGGCCTGGTCGGCAAGACGGAACACATCGGCATAGTGGCAAATGCCGCGGGCCGATTGCATGCCGCCGACCATCGAAAAATGGTCCTGGTGGCCGTTCAGCCAGGCCAGGAATACGATACCGGCCTTGTAGTACTCGGTCGGCGCCTCGAAGATTTTTCGCGACATAGGCACTGTCGGCGCCATCAGCGCGTCATAGCCGGCGCGATCGTCGTCGGCCAGCCTCGCCAGCGCGGCATTGGCGACCGGCGCGATAGCGTCGAAAATCCCGAGCAGCGCATGCGAGTGTCTTTCGCCATCGCCGGCGATCAGCTCGGGATAGTTGAAATCGTCGCCGGTGAACATGACCACGCCTTCCGGCAGCCGGTTGCGCAGGGCAACTTCTTTGCCGGCATCGAGCAGCGATATCTTGATCCCCTCGACCTTGCCGGCGTGGCGTTCGATGATGGCGACGACTGTATCGAGCACAGTCTCGAAATCATGGCTGCCCCAATAATTCTTCAGCGCCGGATCGAACATGTCGCCCAGCCAGTGCAGGATGACCTTGCCGGATGCCTGGGACAGGATGCGGTCATAGACGCTGGCATAGTCGTCGGGACCATTGGCGACAGCCGCCAGCGCGCGGCTGGCCATCATGATCGCCTTGCCGCCGAGGCCTTCGATGAAACCGAACTGCTCCTCATAGGCCGCGATGACATCGTCGAGCGTCCTGGCGGCGCCTGGCGCCAGATGGTCTGTTCCGGCGCCTGAGGCGAGGTCGGCACCCTCGACGGTTCGCGCCTCGGCGATCGAGCGGCGGACCAATTCCCTGGCGTTTGCCCAGTCGAAACCCATGCCGCGCTGCGAGGTGTCCATCGCCTCGGCGATGCGGAAGCCGAGCCGCCACAGATGATGGCGGAACGCCATCGTGCGCTCCCAGTCGACCGCAGGATGAGACCACGGATCGGTCATCGCGAGGGGATCGGCAACGACATGGGCGGCGGCATAGGCGATGCGCGAAAACCGCGCGCCGATCACCGGCTGTGCCGGCTGGCCGACAAGGCGGTAGCGAGTGCTGCGACCGCCCTCCCCGGGCAAGGCAATGTCCATCGATCTCTCCCTTCGTCGCGCTATTAAATGGAACGTTCCAACAAAATCAAGGGCCTTTGTGGATTCTCGATCTATACCCCAGAATGCTACATCGCAGCGAAGAAAGCCGTTTAAGAGCGGCATTTAAGGCCGCCGATTGCCAAATTTTTCGAATTCTGGAAAAATCCTGATTGACTCAAATCCAGCTCAGAATTAGAACGTTCCAATAAATTCGGCCGGAAAACACCGGAGGACGTATCTGAATGGCCAGCAGGCCCAAGGCGACGATACTCGACATTGCCCGTCAGGCGGGCGTGTCCAAGTCGACGGTGTCGCTGGTGCTGCAGGGCAGCGGCCTGATCCGGCCTGAGACCGCGCTGAAGGTTCGCAAGGCGATCGAGGATGTCGGCTATGTCTACAACCGCGGCGCCGCCAATCTGCGCAAGGCCCATTCCAACGTCATCGGCATGGTCATCAACGACCTTACCAACCCGTTCTTCGCCGAAATGGCGGTTGGCATGGAGCGTGTGTTCCAGTCGGCGGGCATCGTGCCGTTCATCGCCAACACGGCGGAAAACCCGGTGCGCCAGGAAGAGGTGCTGAAATCGCTGATGGAGCAAGGTGTCGCCGGGCTGATCGTGTCGCCGGCGCGCGGCACGACCCCTGGTGCTTTCCGTCGCATCGAGATGGCGGGCCTTCCGATCGTCTTCACCATGCGCCGCCTTCCTGAAAGCCGCATCCCGGTGATAGCGCCCGACAATCATCGCGGTGCCTGGCTCGCCACCGCCCATCTGATCGGCAAAGGGCATCGCCGGCTGGCGTTCTTCGGCGGCTCATCGGATCTGGTAGTCTATCACGAGCGGCTGGGCGGTTTTCGCAAGGCCTGCGAGGGGCTCGGCATCGCCAAGCGCGATACACTGGTCGTCGAAGGCGAAACCAGCCGCAAGGGCGGCATTGCCTGCCTGGAGACGGCCCTCGCCATGGCCGAGCCGCCGACCGCGGCGCTGTGTTTTAACGATGCGGTTGCCTTCGGCGTCATGCTGGCGCTGCGCAAGCGGGGTCTCGAGCCCGGCGCGGATTTCGCAGTTGTCGGCTTCGACGACGTGATCGAAGCCCAGCACTACATGCCGGCGCTGACCAGTGTCGCGGTGGATTCGGCAGGCCTCGGCGAGCGCGCCGCCCATGTCATGCTGAAGATGATCCAGTCGCGCACCACCCGCGCCGAGGATCATATCGGCGCCGTCAACCTCGTCGTCAGGGACAGTTGCGGTCCTGATCGCCGTGCCGGAATGGGAGACGCGGCATGACCGTCAGATGGGGACTGATCGGCGCAAGCACGATCGCCAGGCAATTCGTGATCAACGCCATTCGTGCGCAACCGAACAGCGAGATCACGGCGGTGATGAGTTCCAGCCCGGAACGCGCCGCTGCCTATGCCAAGGAAAACGGCATTTCGCTCGCCGTCTCGACGCTCGATGCATTGCTCGGCTCCGACATCGACGCCGTCTACATCTCGACCACCAACGAATTGCATCTCGAACAGGCACTAGCCGCCATCACCGCGGGAAAACATGTGTTGTGCGAAAAGCCGCTGGCTCTGACCAGCGCCGATGCACGGAAGATGGTCGCCGCCGCCAAGGCGGCCGGTCTCGTGCTCGGCACCAACCATCATCTGCGCAATGCCGGCTCGCACCGGGCAATGCGCGAAGCCATTGCCGACGGCCGCATCGGCAAGCCGATTGCTGCGCGCGTCTTCCACTCGGTCTATCTGCCCGAAAATCTGCAGGCCTGGCGCATAACCAGGCCGGAAGCCGGTGGCGGCGTGGTGCTCGATATCACCGTGCACGATGCCGACACGCTGCGCTTCGTGCTCGGCGACGATCCGCTCGAAGTTTCGGCGTTCACCCAGGCCGCAGGCATGGCCAGCGGCGGGCTGGAAGACGGCGCCATGTGCATCTGGCGCTTCAGTTCGGGCATCATCGCCCAGTCGCATGAAGGCTTCACCACCAAATTCGCCGGCACCGGCTTCGAGGTGCATGGCAGCGAAGGCTCCCTGATCGCGAAAGATGTGATGACGCAGAAGCCGATCGGCTCTGTGCTGCTGCGCACGGCAAAGGGCGAGGAGGAATTGAGCTTCGACCGCGAAGATCTCTATGTCCGTTCCCTGCGCCAGTTCCACGCGGCGATCGGTGGCGAAGGCCAGCCGTCGGCCACCGGCGAGGACGGCGTCTGGTCGCTGACATCAGCCGAAGCCGCGTTGCAATCCGCGAAGTCCGGAAAATCGGTCGCGATCGATCCGAATCTCTCGGGCGCAGCGTGAGCAAACTCGTCTCCGCAGCGCAAGCCGCCAGCCTGATCATGGACGGCATGGTCGTTTCGGTGTCGTCGTCGAGCGGTCTCGGCTGCCCGGATGCGGTGCTCGCCGCGATCGGCGAGCGCTTCGACGCGCAAGGCCATCCGAAGAACATCACAACGCTGCACCCGATTGCCGCCGGCGACATGTACGGAATCAGGGGTATCGACCATCTGGCCAAGCCCGGCCTGTTGAAGCGCACGCTGTGCGGCTCCTATCCGTCCGGCCCTTCATCCTCTGAACCGCCGCAGATCTGGAGGATGATCGGTGACAATTCGGTCGCCGCCTACAACGTGCCCTCAGGCATCCTGTTCGACATGCATCGCGAGGCCGCTGCCAAGCGCCCCGGCGTGCTGACCAAGGTCGGCCTCGACACCTTCGCCGACCCGCGTCATCAGGGCTGCGCCATGAATGCGGCGGCCAGCGAGCCGATCGTTTCGGTGCAGCAGTTCGACGGCGAGGAATGGCTCTATTTCCGCTCGATCGTGCCTGATGTCTCCATCATCCGCGCCACCACCGCCGACGAGCGCGGCAACCTCACCTACGAGCACGAGGGCGCTTATCTCGGCGGGCTGGAGCAGGCGCTCGCCGCCCGCAACAATGGCGGCATCGTCATCGCGCAGGTCAAGCGCGTCGTCGAGAATGGCACGCTGAAGCCGCATGACGTGCGCGTACCCGGTGTGCTGGTCGACCATATCGTGGCGGCGCCCGACCAGTTGCAGACGACGCTGACACCCTACGATCCGGCGATCTCCGGCGAGATCTTCAGGCCGCTGTCGACTTTCCGCAACGCCGAGATGAGCGTCCAGAAGGTCATCGCGCGGCGCGTCGCCATGGAGCTTGCCGACGGCATGGCCGTCAACATCGGCTTCGGCATCTCGGCCAACGTGCCACGCATCCTTATCGAGGAAGGCCAGCACGGCAAGGTCACCTGGGTGATCGAACAGGGCGCGGTCGGCGGCGTGCCGCTGCTCGACTTCAAGTTCGGCTGCTCGTCGAACGCCGACGCGTTCATGCCTTCGCCACACCAGTTCATCTATTTCCAGGGCGGCGGTTTCGACGCGTCGCTGCTGTCCTTCCTGCAGATCGACCGCCACGGCTCGGTCAATGTGTCGAAGCTTTCGGCGCGGCCGCATGTCACCGCCGGCGCCGGCGGCTTTGTCGACATCACCGCGCGGGCCAAGAAGATCGTGTTTTCCGGCTTTTTCAATGCCGGCGCCAAGCTGTCGCTCGCCGATGGCGGCATCCGCATCGACGGCGAAGGCAAGGTTAAGAAGGTGGTCGGCGAGGTCGAGCACATCTCCTTCTCCGGCAAGCGCGCTGTCGCGCAAGGACAGGACATCACCTATGTCACCGAGCGCTGCGTCATGAAGCTGACGCCGGATGGGCTGATGGTGACCGAGTTGGCACCGGGCATCGACCTTGAGCGCGACGTGCTGGCGCAGGCCGAGATCCCGCTCGCCGTCGCCAACGACCTGAAGGTCACGCCGGACGCGCTCTACCGTGACCAGCCGATCGGACTGTCGCTCAATGGCGGCGCCTCACTTGGAGGCGCGCATGGCTGAGCGTCTCGTCAGCTTTGAAACCAACGGGGACCTCGGCATCGTCACGCTGCGCCGGCCGGAGAAATTCAACGCGCTCGACATCGCGATGCTGCGCGCGCTGGAAGCCGCGCTCGACGCGGCGGAAGCCGCGGACGGCGTCCGTGTCGTGCTGCTGTGCGGCGAAGGCAAGGGCTTTTGCGCCGGCGGCGATGTCGAAGCCTGGTCGCAAATGAGCGCCGCCGATTTCCAGGTGCACTGGGTTCGCTACGGCCACCGCGTCTTCGACCGGCTGGCGCGATTGCGGCAACCGACGATCGCCGTTCTGTCCGGCCATGCGCTGGGCGGCGGGCTGGAACTGGCGGTCGCCTGCGACTTCCGCGTCGCCGAGGCGCAGGTCAAATTGGGTTTGCCGGAAACCTCGATCGGCGTGGTGCCCGGCTGGTCCGGCACGCAGCGTGCGGTGCGCCGCTTTGGCGCGCAGACGGTGCGGCGCATGGCGCTTGGCGGAGAACTGTTCGTGGCTGCCGAAGCACTCGTTCTGGGCATCGTCGACCGGGTGGTCGAAACGGGCAATGCATTCACCGAGGCCAAGGCCTGGGCCGGCAAGATCGCCGAGCGCGGCCCGCTGGCAACCGAAGCCGCCAAGCTGATGATCGCGGTCGCCGAGGGCGAGGACAGTGCTGCCGCAACCGAGGCTCTGGCCAGCGGCTTCATCGCGCTGACCGGAGACCTCAAGGCTGGTGTCGACGCTTTCAAGGCCAAGCGGAAACCAGCGTTTTCAAGGTCATGAGAATGCAAACGGAAGCTCACATGAACTTGCCCCTCACCATCGCCATGCCCGCCGAGGCATCCGCAGCACCGAAGACCTACCGGCTGCTGATCGACGGCAAGTTCGTCGATGCCGGCGACGGCCGCACGCTGGAACGCAACAGCCCCGGCCACGGCTTCACCGTTTCGCGCTATGCGCAAGCTGGCGAAGAGGAAGTCGAGGCGGCGGTACAGGCCGCGCACAAGGCTTTTGAGACCGGCCCCTGGCCGCGCATGAAGGCCGGCGAGCGCGCCACGGTCCTGCTCAAGGCGGCGGACCTGATCGAGGCGCGGCTCGAGGAGATTGCCCGGCTCGACGCGTTGGAATCCGGCAAGCCGATCACCCAGGCGCGCGGCGAGATCGGCGGCGCCGTCGACATCTGGCGCTATGCCGCGGCGCTTGCCCGCACACTCCATGGCGAGAGCTACGCCAATCTCGGCGACGCCATGCTGGGCGTCGTGCTGCGTGAACCGATCGGCGTCGTCTCGATCATCACGCCGTGGAATTTTCCGTTCCTCATCGTCAGTCAGAAACTGCCGTTCGCGCTCGCCGCCGGCTGCACGGCGGTGGTCAAGCCGAGCGAGATGACCTCGGCCTCGACCTTCGTGCTCGGCGACATCCTGATGCAGGCCGGCTTGCCGGATGGCGTCGTCAACATCCTCGCTGGCCTGGGCGCCGATATCGGCGCGCCGATGGTCAGCCATCCGCTGGTCGAGATGGTGTCGTTCACCGGTTCCACCCGGGTCGGCAAGATGACCATGGCGTCGGCTGCGAACGCGCTGAAGAAGGTCTCGATGGAGCTCGGCGGCAAAAACGGTCAGATCGTCTTTCCAGATGCCGACCTCGAAGCCGCCGCCGACGCGGCGGTGTTCGGCGGCTTCTTCAACGCCGGCGAATGCTGCAACGCCGGCAGCCGGCTAATCGTCCATGAGGCGATCGCCGACGACTTCCTCGGCGCAGTGAAGGCGCTCACCGCCAGGGTCACCGTCGGCGATCCGCTCGACAACAGCACCAAGGTCGGCGCGATGATCTCTTCCGAGCACCTTTCCAAGGTCACCGGCTACGTGGCGGCGGCGGCAAACGACGGCAGCAGCGTCTATAGCGGCGGCAAGCAGATCGCCTCCAGTGCCGGTCAGTATCTCGATCCGACCATCCTCCGCGGCGTCACCGAAGACATGGCCATCGCGCGTGAGGAAGTGTTCGGCCCGGTGCTGTCGGTGCTGACGTTTGGATCGATTGAAGAGGCGTTGCGCATCGCCAACAACACGCCCTATGGTCTATCGGCGGGTGTGTGGAGCGCCAGCATTGACACCTGCATGTCGGTGGCGCGGAGTGTGCGTTCGGGAACCGTTTGGGTGAACACGTTCATGGAAGGTTATCCCGAGCTGCCATTCGGAGGCTACAAGCAATCCGGTCTCGGACGCGAACTCGGCAAGCGCGCCGTCGAGGATTATACCGAGGAAAAGACAATCCAGTTTCATCGCGGCCAGCGCACCGGATGGTGGGTCGGCTGAGCTGTGAAGAACCCGGCGGACAGCCGCCGGTCGTGTAGCTGCAACAAGGGAGGAAGTACATGTTGCGCAAACTGCTTATCGGAACGGCTCTCGGCTCGGGTCTTGCGTTCGCGGCCCATGCCCAGGACGTCAAGGAAGTCGAGATGCTGCATTGGTGGACGTCTGGCGGCGAAGCGGCTGCCTTGAACGTGCTCAAGGAGGATCTGGCCAAGCAAGGCTTTGCCTGGAAGGACGTGCCCGTGGCCGGCGGCGGCGGCGACGCCGCCATGACCGCGCTGAAGGCGATGGTCGCGGCCGGCAACTACCCGACCGCCTCGCAGATGCTCGGCTATACCGTGCTCGACTATGCCGCAGCCGGCGTGATGGGCGACCTGACCGAGGCGGCGGTAAAGGAAGGCTGGGACAAATCCGTTCCGGCCGCCCTGCAGAAATTCTCGGTCTATGACGGCAAGTGGGTCGCGGCTCCGGTCAACGTCCACTCGGTCAACTGGCTGTGGATCAACAAAGCGGTGATGGACAAGATCGGCGGCACCGAGCCCAAGACCTTCGACGAATTCATCGCGCTGCTCGACAAGGCCAAGGCTGCGGGCGTCATCCCGCTCGCGCTCGGCGGCCAGAACTGGCAGGAAGCCACCATGTTCGATTCGGTCGTGCTGTCGACCGGCGGACCTGAGTTCTACAAGAAGGCCTTCAACGACCTCGACGAGGAGCAGCTGAAGTCCGACACGATGAAGAAGTCGTTCGACAACCTTGCCAAGCTCGTCACCTATGTCGACCCGAACTTCTCCGGCCGCGACTGGAACCTCGCCACCGCCATGGTCATCAAGGGCGATGCTCTGGTGCAGGTGATGGGCGACTGGGCCAAGGGCGAATTCAACGCCGCCAAGAAGACGCCGGGCACCGACTTCCTGTGCTATCGCTTCCCGGGCACCGACGGCAGCGTGGTCTACAACTCCGACATGTTCGGCATGTTCGACGTTCCGGAGGACCGAAAGGCCGCCCAGGTCGCCTTGGCCACCGCAACTTTGTCGAAGAGCTTCCAGTCGGCCTTCAACGTCGTCAAGGGCTCGGTCCCGGCCCGCACCGACGTGCCCGACACCGACTTCGACGCTTGCGGCAAGAAGGGCATGGCCGACCTGAAGGCCGCCAACGAAGGCGGCACGCTGTTCGGTTCGCTGGCGCAAGGCTATGGCGCGCCGCCCGCCGTCGCCAATGCCTACAAGGACGTCGTCTCGAAATTCGTCCACGGCCAGATCAAGACCTCGGACGAGGCCGTGACCCAATTGGTCAACGCAATCGAAGACGCCAAATAAGAACCGGCATGAAAGGACCTTCCCCGCTCCGGTGGGGAAGGTTCCACCAAGCCAGGATGGTCGGCTTCTGGTCGGAATGGCGCCGGCGATCAACCAACACGCCCCGTCTCGACGGGGCTATCCTTCCCCGCCTGGCGGTGAAGGGACCCGCGAGGGAGGAGCCCATGACAACGGTCGCAACCCAGATCAAGCTGACGCCGGAGCATAATGCGCGCCCGGGCGCGTCGGTGCGTTCGCGCCTGCAGGACGCGCTGCCGAAGATCGTGCTGGCGCCAAGCTTTGCGATCACCATCGTCTTCGTCTACGGCTTCATCCTGTGGACGGTCTATCTGTCCTTCACCAACTCCAAGACCTTCCCGTCCTATGCGCTGACCGGGCCGCGTGCCTATCAGAGGCTATGGCGCTGGACCTTCGAGAGCGACCCGCCGTCGAGCTGGTACACGTCGATCACCAATATGGGCATTTTCGGCTTTCTCTACATCTTCATCTGCCTGGCGCTCGGCCTGTTCCTGGCCATCCTGCTCGACCAGAAGATCCGTGGCGAAGGCATGTTGCGGCCGGTCTATCTCTACCCGATGGCGCTGTCCTTCATCGTCACCGGCGTCGCCTGGAAATGGTTCCTCGATCCCGGCCTCGGCCTGGAGCAGACGCTGCATCAATGGGGCTGGACGAGCTTCCATTTCGACTGGATCAAGAACAAGGATTTCGTCATCTACACCGTGGTGATCGCCGGCGTCTGGCAGGCCTCGGGTTTCATCATGGCGATGTTCCTGGCCGGCCTGCGCGGCATCGACGGAGAGATCATGAAGGCGGCGCAGATCGACGGCGCCACCACGGTCCAGCTCTATCGCCGCATCGTCATCCCGCTGCTGCGGCCGGTCTTCCTCTCGGCCTTCATCGTGCTCGCTCACCTCGCCATCAAGTCCTACGATCTGGTCGTAGCACTGACCAGCGGCGGGCCGGGCGGCTCGGCCTGGCTGCCGTCGAACTTCATGTATGAGTACACTTTCAAGCGCAACGAAATGGCCGTCGGCTCGGCCAGCGCCGTGATCATGCTGATGACCATCACCGCGATCATCGTGCCCTATCTCTATTCCGAGCTCAGGGAGCGGCCGCGATGAGCGTCATTGCCACGCCCACTCGCCAGAGCACTGGCGGCATCAGCGCCAGGACCGTCAACCGCATCGTCATCTACGGCCTGCTGGCGCTGTTCGCGCTGTTCTACCTGATGCCGCTGTTCGTCATGCTGGTGACCTCGTTCAAGACCATGGACGAGATCCAGAACGGCAACATGCTGGCGCTGCCGCAGGCGCCGACCTTCGAGCCGTGGCTGAAGGCGTGGGGCGAGACCTGCGTCGGCCTGACCTGCGCCGGCATCAAGGGCTATTTCTGGAATTCCATCAAGATGGTGGTTCCGGCGGTGCTGATCTCGACGCTGCTCGGCGCGCTCAACGGCTATGTCCTGACCAAATGGCGCTTCCGCGGCCACACGCTGGTTTTCGGGCTGATGCTGTTTGCCTGCTTCATCCCTTTCCAGTCGGTGCTGTTGCCGATGGCGACGATCCTCGGCAGCCTCGGCCGCTTCGGCGTGACGCTGCGAAACGCAACGGGATTTTCATTCGGCTTGGGCAATCCGACGGTCAATCTGGTCTTTGTCCACGTCGTCTACGGGCTCGGCTTCACCACTTTGTTCTTCCGCAATTATTACGAGGCGTTCCCGACCGAACTGGTCAAGGCGGCACAGGTCGACGGAGCCAGCTTCTTCCAGATTTTCCGGCGCATCATGCTGCCGAATTCGATGCCGATCTTCGTCGTCACCGTCATCTACCAGTTCACCAACATCTGGAACGACTTCCTGTTCGCCTCGGCCTATGCCGGCACCGGCGACGCGATGCCGATGACCGTGGCGCTGAACAACGTCGTCAACACCTCGACCGGTGTCGTCGAATACAACGTCAACATGGCGGCGGCGATGATCGCCGCACTGCCGACCCTTCTCGTCTATGTGGTCGCTGGCCGCTATTTCGTGCGCGGCCTGATGGCCGGCGCCGTCAAAGGATAATCGAATGGCTTTTCTCGAAATTGATGGGCTGAGGAAGCGGTTCGGATCGGTCGAGATCCTGAAGGGCATCGACGTTGATCTCGAAAAGGGCGGCTTCCTCGTGCTGGTCGGCCCGTCCGGCTGCGGCAAGTCGACCTTGCTCAACACCATCGCCGGCCTGGAAACTATCACCGAAGGCGAAATCCGTGTCGACGGACGCACGATCAACGATCTCCACCCCTCGAAGCGCGACATCGCCATGGTGTTCCAGAGCTATGCGCTCTATCCGAACATGACCGTCGCGGGAAACATTGCCTTCGGCATGGAGATGCGCGGCGTGCCGGCCCACGAGCGCCAGAAGGCGATCGACAAAGTGGCGAAGGTGCTGCAGATCGGCCACCTCCTGCAGCGCAAGCCGAGCCAGCTTTCCGGCGGCCAGCGTCAGCGCGTCGCCATGGGCCGGGCGCTGGTGCGCGACCCCAAGCTGTTTCTCTTCGACGAGCCGCTCTCCAATCTCGACGCCAAGCTGCGCGTCGACATGCGCATCGAGATCAAGCGGCTGCACGCAACCACCGGCACCACGATCGTCTACGTCACCCACGACCAGATCGAAGCGATGACGCTGGCCACCAAGATCGCGGTAATGCGCGACGGCGAGGTGCAGCAATTCGGCACGCCTGCCGAAATCTACAACAACCCGACCAATCTGTTCGTCGCCGACTTCATGGGCTCGCCGGCGATGAACCTGATCCCGGCGACGATCGGCGGCAATGGCAATGCGCTTTCCGTGGTGCTGCAGCGCGAGGCGCGCGAGCCGATCTCGCTGCCGCTGGCCGATGCGCCGACTGGTCTGTCGGCATTCCACGACAAGCCGATCATTTTTGGCGTCCGCCCCGAGGCCCTGACCGATCCTGAAGGAGCCGAACGCAACGCATCGAACATCGCCACCGCCGACTGTCACATCGAGGTTGTGGAACCGGCCGGCTCCGACACCTTCGCCGTCACCAATCTCGGCGGCAAGGCGGTGGTGGCGCGTCTGCGCGCCGACGCCAACATCCAGCCGGGCACGGTCACGCCGCTCGCCTTCAACCTGACCAAGGCGGTGTTCTTCGATCCGGCGACCGAGAACCGCATCCTCTGACAGCCATGACAAACCCGGACATCGTCATTATCGGCTCCGGCATCGGCGGCGCCACGATCGCTTCCGGCCTTGCCGGCAGTGGCGCCTCGATCCTGATGCTGGAGCGCGGCGAACCGCTGCCGGCGACGCCGCACACGCGCGACACGCGCGCCATCTTCGTCGACGGCCACTACCGGCCGAAGGAGATGTGGCGCGAGGCCGGGGGTGCTGCGTTCAATCCCGGCAATTATTACTATGTCGGCGGCAATTCGAAATTCTATGGCGCGGTGCTGATCCGCTACCGCAGGGAAGACTTTTCCGTCATGGAACACTATGGCGGCGTCTCGCCGGCCTGGCCGTTCTCCTATGAGGAATTCGAGCCCTGGTATTCCAGGGCCGAGCAGCTTTTTCGCGTGCGCGGCGCACTCGGCGAAGACCCGACCGAACCGTTCCACTCGATCCCCTACCCCTTCGGGCCGGTGCCGGACGAGCCGCCGATCGCCCGCGCCCGCGCCGAACTCATGGGCCTCGGCCTGCATCCGGCATCGCTGCCGCTCGGCGTCGACATCGATGCCTGGCTAAAGGACGGCAAGACAGGCTGGGACGCGTTTCCCAACACCGGGACCGGCAAGATCGACGCCCAATCGGGGCCGCTGACAGCGGCACTTGCCGACCGGAACATCAGGCTCGAGACCGGTGCTCATGTCGAATACCTCGAAGCCTCACCGGATGCCACGACGATCGCAGCCGTTCACTATCGCCAGGACGGCATACTGAAGAAAGTGACGCCGAAACTGGTCATCCTCTCGGCCGGAGCGGTCAATTCCGCCGCCATCCTGCTGCGTTCGCCGTCCCCGAACGGAAACGGCCTTGCCAACCGCTCCGACCAGGTCGGCCGCAACTTCATGAACCACAATTCGAGCGCCATGCTGGCGATCGATCCGCGCCGCAGGAACACCTCCGTCTACCAGAAGACGCTGATGCTCAACGACTACTATCTATCCGACGGCAAGGGCGGCAAGCCGCTCGGCAACGTCCAGCTTCTCGGCAAGATCGACGGTCATATCCTGAGGGCCAACGTCAAGCTTGCACCCAAATTCGCGCTGGACTTCATGGCCGGCCACGCCGTCGACTGGTACCTGATGTGCGAGGACCTGCCAGATCCCGAAAGCCGCATCATGGTCGACGGCAAGGACATCGTCATGCAGTGGCGGCGCTCCAACATGCAGTCGCTCGACGGGCTGACCAAGGTGATGCGCGAGAACTTCCGCGCCTGCGGCTATCCGATCGTCCTGTCGCGGCCTTTCGACAAGCGCACGCCGTCGCACCAGTGCGGCACGGTCAAGATGGGCGACGATCCGGCAACCTCGCCGCTCGACCCGTTCTGCCGCTCGTTCGACCACAAGAACCTGTTTGTCGTCGACGCTGGCTTCCTGCCGAACTCGGCCGCGGTCAATCCGGCGCTGTCGATCGCCGCACAAGCGCTGCGCGTCGCCGACCACATCCGCAAGAGCGAGCTTGTCCTATGATCGGTCTGCGTCGCCCCTCATCCGCCTACCGGCACCTTCTCCCCGTGAACGGGGAGAAGCCCGCTGGCCGCAACCTCGGCGCCTTTTTTGCAACGCTGGCGATTGGCGAAGCAGGCGATGAAGGCGTCCTTCTCCCCGTCACAATACGGGGAGAAGTGCCCGGCAGGGCGATGAGGGGCGGCGCTGACGTCCAAAGGAACATCTTCACATGAGCCGTCCGGCAGCCATCATCACCGGCGGCGCGCGCGGCATCGGCCTTGCCTGCGCGGAGGCGCTGGCCGATGCCGGCTTCGATATCCTTGTCGTGGACCTTGCCGAAAAAGCCGGCGACGGGGTTGCCGCTGACATCACCGCCCGCGGCGTGAAATTCGCCTACCATTGCGGCGACATTGCCGACCTCGACGACCATGCCGCATTGGTCGATGCCGCGACAAGCGCCTTCGGCCGCATCGACTGCCTGGTCAACAATGCCGGCATCGGCTCCGTGGTACGCGGTGACCTGCTGGAATTGAAACCGGAAAACTTCGACCGGATCCTCGCCATCAATCTGCGCGGCACCGTCTTCCTCAGCCAGGCCGTTGCCAGGGCGATGCTTGCGGCGCCGGGTGATTTTCCAAAAACGATCATCACCATCACCTCGGTCAGCGCCGAAATGGCCTCGCCGGAACGTGCCGACTACTGCATCTCCAAGGCCGGACTTTCGATGTGGGTGAAAACCCTGGCGCTTCGCCTCGCCGCCGAAAACATCGGCGTGTTCGAGGTGCGGCCAGGCATCATCCGCACCGACATGACTGCAGGGGTAACCGCCAAATACGACGCGCTAATCGACGGCGGTCTGGTGCCGGCCAAGCGCTGGGGCGAAGCCGCCAATGTCGGCGCCGCCGTAGTGGCACTCGCCGGCGGCAAGCTCGGCTTTTCGACCGGCTCGATCATCAATGTCGACGGTGCGCTGTCGGTGCCGAGGCTGTGAACAGGTGACGCCATGACCGACTACATCATCGTCGGCGCCGGCCCGGCCGGCTGCGTGCTGGCCAACCGGCTGAGCGAAGAGCCATCGAATTCAGTGCTGCTGCTCGAAGCGGGCGGCAAGGACTGGCACCCGCTGATCCACATGCCGGCCGGTTTCGCCAAGATGACCAAGGGCATCGCCGCCTGGGGCTGGTCGACCGTGCCGCAAAAGCACATGAAGGACCGCGTCTTCCGATACACGCAGGCCAAGGTGATCGGCGGCGGCTCCTCCATCAACGCCCAGATCTACACACGCGGCAATGCCCGCGACTACGACGCCTGGGAGAAGGAAGAGGGCCTTGCCGGCTGGGGCTATCGCGACGTGCTGCCCTATTTCAAGCGGGCCGAGAACAACCAGCGCTACGCCAACGATTTTCACGGCGACCAGGGTCCGCTCGGCGTGTCGAACCCGATTGCGCCGCTGCCGATCTGCGAGGCTTATTTCCGCGCTGGGCAGGAGATGGGCATTCCCTTCAATCCGGACTTCAACGGGGTAGCCCAGGAAGGCGTCGGTTATTACCAATTGACGCAGAAGGACGCGAGACGCTCCTCTGCCTCGGTCGCCTATCTCAGGCCGATCCGCGCGCGAAAAAACCTGACCGTCAGGACGGATGTGCTGGTGACGCGCATCGTCATCGACAAGGGCCGCGCCACTGGCGTCGAGATCGTCGACAGGCCGGGCGGCGAGAAGAAAATCCTGCGCGCCGAGCGCGAAGTAATCGTCTCGTCCGGCGCCATCGGCTCGCCGAAGCTGCTGATGCAGTCGGGCATCGGCCCGGCCGACCATCTGAAGTCGGTCGGCGTGACGCCGGTGCACGACCTGCCCGGTGTCGGCTCCAACCTGCAGGATCATCTCGACCTGTTCGTCATTGCCGAATGCACCGGCGACCACACCTACGACAACTACGCCAAGCTGCACCGGACGGTGTGGGCCGGCCTGCAGTACCTGCTGTTGAAAAAAGGTCCGGTTGCCTCCAGCCTGTTCGAGACCGGCGGCTTCTGGTACGCCGACCCGACCGCCGCCTCGCCCGATATCCAGCTGCATCTCGGCCTCGGCTCCGGCATCGAGGCCGGTGTCGAAAAACTGAAAAATCCGGGCGTGACGCTGAACTCGGCCTTCCTGCGCCCTCGATCGCGCGGCACGGTGCGGCTGAACAGCGCCGACCCCGCCGACCACCCGCTGATCGACCCGAACTACTGGTCCGATCCCTACGATCGCGACATGTCGATCAAGGGGCTCAGGCTGGCGCGCGAGATCATGCGGCAGAAAGCGCTGGCCCCCTACGTGCTGCGCGAGGTGCTGCCGGGACCGGCACTCACCAGCGACGACGAGCTGTTCGACTATGCCTGCCGCAGTTCCAAGACCGACCACCACCCTGTCGGCACCTGCCGCATGGGCCATGATGCGATGAGCGTGGTGACGCCCGATCTCAGGCTGCGTGGCATCGAGGGCCTGCGCGTCTGCGACGCCTCGGTGATGCCGCGCATCCCCTCCTCCAACACCAATGCGCCGACGATCATGGTCGGCGAAAAGGGCGCCGATCTGACCCTTGGCCGCGAATCACTGCCGCCGGCCGTGTTTTCCACCAACCAAGCGGCATGAGATCCCAAGAATGATCAGGCACTGTGTTTTCGTTCGATTCCGCAATGACGTCACCGACGACGAGCGCGCGGCCATCCATGCCGACCTCGAGGCGCTGCGGTCGGTGATCGACGGCATGGCCAAGGTCGAATTCAGCGCCAACACCAGCCCAGAGCCGTTCGCGCGCGGCTTCACGCACGGCTTTACCATCGACTTCAGCGATGCCGCCGCACGCGACTCCTATCTGGTGCATGAGGCCCACAGCCGAGCCGGCGCTCGGCTGGTCGCGGCGCTTGAAGGCGGAACCGACGGGCTGATGGTGTTCGACCTCGAGATAGGCGCTTAATGCATGTCGCGCAAAAGTGTGCAGCGGTTTTGCGTTAACGACATGCATAAAACAACAATCTAAAGCGCGTCGCGTGAAGTCGGTCGAACGCGACGCGCTTTAGCCTATCCAAGCCTCAGCGCGACGACGCCGGCAACGATGCTGAGCACGGCGGCACCCCGCCAGGCAGTCATCTTCTCTCCGAGCGCAAACACCGAGATCATCATGGCGAACAGGATCGAGGTTTCGCGCAGCGCCGCGACCGAGGCGATCGGCGCCTTGGTCATCGCCCACATCACGATCCAGTAGGCGGCGCCGCTGAGCACGCCGGTGTACACGCCCGCCTTCCAGTCGCGCGCCAGCACCGGCAGCGCCTTTGGTCCGCGGAAGATCAGGCACAGCACCAGCGCCCACAGCGCATCGCAGACGAACAGCCATGCGGCATAGCTCGACGCCGTCGCGGCCAGCCGCGCGCCGCTGCCGTCGGACAGCGTATAGCCGGCGATGAAGATCGAGGTGCCCAGCGCAAAGCCGACGGCGCGCAGGTTCAGCCTTTCCAGATGCGCGCCGCCGCGAAACGACAGCACCAGCGTCCCGGCCGACAAGAGAACAATGCCGACAATGGCGAGCGGCGCCGGAACTTCGGCGACGACCACAATGCCGCCAAGTGCAGCCAGCAGCGGTGCCGTGCCGCGCGCCAGCGGATAGGTCTGGGCGAAATCGCCGGCCTTGTAGGCGCCGATCAGGAACGTCCTGTAACCCATATGGAAGATCACCGAGGCGATGATATACGGCCACACTTCCGCTTTCGGCACCTCGACGAAAGGCAGCGCCAGAAGCGCTACGCCGCCCATGCCGAGCGTCATCAGCGTGATCGACAAAAAGCGGTCAAGATGAACCTTGACCAGCGCGTTCCAGATCGCGTGCATGGCGGCGGCGGCAAGCACCGCGAAGAAGACGAACAAGGTCATCGGCGGCTCATGCGCCTGCGGGCCCCGTCGCGAACGGCGTTTCCAGGTCGATGTCGACCCGCAGCGGAAAATGGTCGGAGGCGATTTCGCCGATATCGGCACTGGCCGAGCGCACCCGTCCCGCCAACATGCCGCCGACGAAGCAGTGGTCGAGCCGTCGCTTTGCCAGCCTGCCGTCGATGGTCTTCACATGGGTATGGAAATCCGCCCTCGGTTCGCTGGCGACGGCGGCGGCATCGACAAAACCGTTGAGATAGGCAGCATTGCGATGGTACGGCGTGCTGCCGACGATGCGCCGGTACTCGGCGCTGCCCGGCTCCATGTTGAAATCGCCCATCCAGATCGCCGCCAGCGGATTTTCCGGCTCCGGCTCGCCATTGCTCCAGTTGCGCACGGGCTCATCGTCGGCGCCGCTCCACGGGCCGCCGTCGGACGGCGCGCGGCGATGCTCGGCGAGCAGATAGTCGATCTGCTCCAGCCGCTCTTCGGCGGCGATATGCGCCAGATGCAGCGACAGCACCCGCACCGGACCGGCAGGGGTGTGGATCATGCATTCGAGCGCTGCGTTGCGGGTGTTGAGCGGACGCACGGTGCGGCGCAGCGGCAGCGTGTGCAGGCGCGACCAGACGATCGGCAGCCTGGACAGGAGCATGGTGCCGAATTGCCGCCGACGGTTGACGATGCGGCCGTCACGCCGTTCGCTGGCGTCCATGTCGAAGGCCGGCCCATAAACCCAATAATGTTCGGGCAGCAGTCGCGAAAGAAGTTCCGGCTGGTCGTCCTCGTTGCTGCGCAGCCAGTGCCGTTCCACCTCCTGCAAGGCGATGATGTCGGCGCCGGCGACGATCTTGGCGCAGCGCGAGAGATCGTAGCGACCGTCGCCGCCGAACCCGTACTGGATGTTGTAGCTGACCAGCTTCATTACTTATCCGGCTCAATTCCCTGAAAGCAGTAGCCGTTGGGCTGATCGGCTGCAATGTGCAGCCGGATGCAGAGCGCTTGGGCCAGATAGCGCAGCTAGGTCGTCAACGGCTGGAAACGTCCCGGCGGAGAGGCGGCCAGTTCCGACCAGTCGATTTCCTCCTCCAGGCGATGATATGCTTCGTCGCCGATCGTTCCGTCGATGCGCAATTGCTCCAGCGCGTCACGCTGGCTCTTGATGGCATAGAGGCGCAACCTGTCGTACTCGGTCGTAGCCTGGGCGTCCTCCGGGTTTTCAGCGATCGTGCGCTGCGCGGCAAATTGCTCGCGGACCACGGCCGCGGCATTCGATGTCTTGCCGCTCAACACGTCCAGCGCGGCCTGCATGATGGCGACGCGCGCCTGGGCGACTTCGCGGTCGACAATTTCGTCCGGATCGAGACGAAGCAGGCGCAGCAGCGGCTTCAGGCTGATGCCTTGCAGCACCAGGGTGCCGAGGACGACCGAGAAAGCGGCGAGCACGATTGGGTCGCGGCCGGGAAAGTCAGCTGGCAAGGCAAATGCTGCTGCAAGCGTGACCAACCCGCGCATGCCGCACCAGCCGATCAGCACGCCGCCGCGAAATGACGGCGCCTCGGCCTGCCGTTCCGCGTCACCGAAGCTGGCGAGCCACCTCATGATCGCGCCGCATCCCAGCACCCAGACGAGACGCGAGACGATGACGACAGCCAGCACGGCTGCGGCAAAGACAAACGCTTCGACCTGCCCCTGCTCGGCAAGCCGGCCGACGATCGATCGCGCCTGAAGTCCCATCAGGACGAAGGCAAGCACGTTGAGCACGAACACCGCCGTCTCCCAGACCGAGTAGGAGCTGACGCGATTTCTGGCCGGCATGCGGCGCGGCGCGGTGCGCGCGATGGTCATGGCATAGACGACGATCGTAATGATGGCGGAGAGGCCGATCCTGTCGGCCAGGATCCAGACGCCGAATGTTCCGGCAAATTGCACCACCGTGCCACTTGCCGGATCTCTGATGCGGCTGAGGGTGACGAGAGACAGCCGGCCGAGCACGTAACCAGCGGCAAGGCTGCCGACCGTCGACAGCAAGATCACCGGAACCGCGCTGCTCACCAGGATGGAGCCGGCAGCTGCGGAAACCGCCATGCGGTAGATCAGCAGTGCCGTGGCGTCGTTGAGCAGGCTTTCGCCTTGCAGGATCGCGGTGACGCGGTGCGGCACCTTGAACTGTCCAAGCACGGCCGACGCCGCCACGGCATCGGGCGGCGCCACGATCGCGCCCAGCGCAATGGCCGCAGCGATCGGCAGGCCTGCCATCGTCCATCCAACGAGCGCCACGGCAGCGGTGGTGAAAACGACGGCGCCAAGCGCCAGCAAGAAAAGCGGCAGTCTATAGCGATTGAGATCGCGCAGCGACGTGTCGTAGGCCGCGTCAAGAAGCACCGGCGCGATGAACAAGGCAAGCGCCAGTTCGGGATCGATCTCGATGGTCGGCGCAAACGGCAGGAAGGCGATGCCCGCGCCTGCCAGCGCCAGCAACGACGGATAAGGAATCTGGAGACGCCGCGACAACGCCGTCAGCGCGACGGCGATCAGCAGGAGAACAAGGGTCAGTTCGAAAAGCGCCATGCCTCATCGTAGCGGCGAAGTCCGGCTGTTGGCAGTGGCAAAGCAGCAAGATGCTGTTAATTGGCGCCGCTCAGATGCCGCAGTATGTCCGGATCCGGTTTCGGCATATAAGCTCCGGTTATGATCCTCATTGGCCAATATGACTCGCCCTTCGTTCGTCGCGTCGGCATCGCGCTCACCCTGTACGGCCTGCTGTATGAGCATCGTCCCTGGTCGACTTTCAGCGATGCGGACAAGATCCGGCCTTACAATCCGCTGACGCGAGTCCCGACCCTAGTGCTGGACAATGGGGAGGTGCTGATCGAGAGCCACCTCATGCTGGACCATCTGGACGGCCTCGTTGCAGCCGGGCGAAGGATGTTTCCAACCAGCGAGCCGGCGCGCCACCAAGCGCTGAAGATCGCTGGTCTGGCCACCGGGCTAGGCGACAAGGCAGTCAGCCTGTTTTACGAGAGGCTGCTGCACGAGACAGTCTCCGACCTCTGGGTCGAACGCTGCCGCAAGCAGATACGGGGAGCCATGGCTGCGCTGGAAGCCGATCGCAGCACAAGGCCTGAAACCTACTGGTTCCGCGATCGGATCGGCCATGCCGACATCGCAGTTGCCGCCGTGCTGCGCTTCATCGGCGAGGCGCATCCGGGGCTTGTGTCGCTAACCGGCTTTCCAGCGTTGGAAGCCCATGCCGCGCGGATGGAAGCGCTGCCTGTCTTTAAGGCGATTTCGCAACCGTTCATCGCGCCAGCTTGACCTGTCGAAGACATCGGCCGTTAACTACCAAGCGCAGAATTCAAATCTCTATACCAGTTTCAGCCGCGCAAGGAGCTGCCCGTGCCAAGACTATTCATAGCATTGTGCGCATTGATACCGTTCCCGCCCATGGCCACGGCTTCCGCGCTGTACGACGAATTGGCGGCGGCAAAGATCAAACTTTTGGGGACTCCCAGAGCTGGGCCAGGGATGGGACTCTGGGCGCAGCAGACGAATGAGAGATTGATATCTCTCATCGAAGGGAAATGGATCGACCTTGGATATTCCGATCTGACCAGCGAAGACAATATGAATAAATACTGCGATAAATTTGGGGAGTCCTTCAAGAAATTGACGGACTATTCCTTCGATATTATTAGCCCGATCACCCGTTCGAAGCACGCGATCCACAGAGAGTATATTTTCAGAACGGGGATATCCTACAACTATCGATGGAACATTGAGCAGCAAATGGAGGTGCTCGGGAGGGGAAACGGCAAAGAAATTCTGAAGAACGCCAACGGGACGAGTGCATTGCTGTTGATGACGCCCCATACCATGCTGGAGATCGATTTCGACTTCGCACAGCCTATCCTTTGGGGACGTTGCCCCACTGAATAGAACAGCGGCTTGGTCTGCCTTGGTTATCGAACCCGGTGCCGTTTTTAATGCAGCACCAGCATGTCGCCCGACGAGAAAGAAATCTCGGCCTTTTCGCCGACAGCGGGCGGCGGCGAGGCCGGGCTGTTGAACGTGTCGAGCGACACCGTGCTGCCGCCGATGCCGACGCGAACCCGGATGACCGAGCCGAGGAAATGCACTTCGGTGATCTCGCCCGAAAGACTGGAGTCGCGGCCGGGATGGCGGCCGAGCGAAATCGCCTCGGGCCGCAGCGCCAAGGACAGCATGTCGCCGGACTTGGAGCCGTTGAGCTTTCCCTGCAGCGAGACCTCTTGCGAATTGACGCGCACCTTGCCTGACTCCGCATCGGTGACGGTGCCTTCGAGCACATTCAGCGTGCCGACGAAATTGGCGACGAACTTGGTCGCCGGCCGGTTGTAGATCTCGAACGGCGTGCCGACCTGTTCGGCCTTGCCACCATACATTACGGCGATGCGGTCGGAGATCGATAGCGCCTCTTCCTGGTCGTGGGTGACGAAGATGGTGGTGATGCCGAGCCTCTTCTGGATCGAGCGGATTTCCTCGCGCAGCGACACGCGGACCTTGGCGTCAAGCGCCGACAGCGGCTCGTCGAGCAGCAGGAGCTTCGGCTTCGGCGCAATCGCCCGCGCCAGCGCGATGCGCTGCTGCTGGCCGCCTGAGAGCTGATAAGGATAGCGGTCGCCCATCTGCGGGAGCTTGATGAGGTCGAGCATCTCGGCAACGCGCCTGTCGGCATCGGCCTTGGGCATGCCCGCGACCTTCAGCCCGAAGCCGATGTTTTGCGCCACCGTCAGGTTGGGAAACAGCGCATAGGCCTGGAACACCATCCCGACATTGCGCTGGTTGGGCTTGAGCCGGGTGATATCCTTGCCGGCCACGACGATCTTGCCGGCGCTCGGCTCCTCGAAGCCGGCGACCATGCGCAGCACCGTCGTCTTGCCGCAGCCCGACGGCCCGAGGAAGGAGACGAATTCGCCCGGCTCGACGTCGAGGTTGAAATCCTGGACCACGGTGGTGGGGCCGAAGGATTTTCGCACATGCTGGATGGAGAGGAACGGCTCGGCCATGGCTTTTTTTCTTTCGGTCAGTACTTTTCGGTCAGTTTGGCCGGTTCGCCGATCGCGGCGCGAAACGCGACAGGATCTGGATCAGCGACATGCACGCCCAGGTAATGGCGAAGGCGATGATGGCAAGTGCCGCCGGCTCATAGGCGCGATTGGCGCCGATGTTCTGCAGGTAGGGACCGAAGGCCGGCCGATTGAGCAGGCTGGCCATGGTGAATTCGCCGAGGACGATAGCGAAAGTAAGGAAGGCGCCCGACAATACCGCGATCAGCACATTGGGCAGAATGACACGGGCGATGATCGTGCCCCAGCCGGCGCCGAGGATCTGCGCCGCTTCCGTCAGCGTGCGCACGTCGATAGTGCGAAGCCCGGTGTCGACGGCGCGGTACATATAGGGCAGCGCCAGCGTCGCATAGCCGATGACCAGCAAGGCGTTGGTGCCCGTGTCGCTCGCCAGGAACGGCAGCGGCGAGTTCGATCCGTACATTCTGATGTAGCCGAAGACGATGACGATGGCCGGGATGACCAGCGGCAGCAGAGTGATAAACTCGACGACCGGTCTCAGTTGCGGCAGCCGTAGCCGGATCCAGTAGGCGGTGGGCACAACAATGAGCACGCCGAGGATGATGGTGAAGATGGCGGCAAGCACCGAATAGCCGAAGGTCGCCTGGAAGCGGGGATCGCCAAGCACGACCTCGTAGGCATCGAAGGAATAGACCCCGCGCCGCATGCGCATCGAGAATTCCACGGTCGCGATCAGCGGAATGAAGAAATAGGCCGCACCCAGCGCGAAGACGACCCAGGCCCAGAAACGTCCGCTCTTCATTTGAGCCACCTTTCGCTGCGCGTCCGGAACCAGATGTAGAAGACGTTGGCGAGGCCGGTGATGACGATCATGCCGAAGGCAATCGCATAGCCGAGATGCGGGTTGTGCAGCACGTCGCCGCGGATCTGTGCGTAAAGCACGATGGGAATGATGTTGAGCGACGAGCCGGTCAGCGCATAGGCGGTGGCGATAGCGCCGAAGGCGTTGGCAAACAGCAGGATGACGGTGCCGAGAAAACTCGGCCATATCACTGGGATGACGACCATGCGCCAGTATTGCGCCGTGGTGGCGCCAAGCGTCGCGGCCGCCTCGCCCCATTCCTTCTTCAGTCCGTCGATCGCCGGCGTGATGATGACCACCATCAGCGGGATCTGGAAATAGACATAGGTCAGCGTCAGGCCCCAGAACGACAGGATGTTGAAGCCGTGGGCGTAGATGTTGAGGCCGAACACGGTGTTCAGGATCACCGTCGCGAGGCCGAGCCGGCCGAGCGTAGCGAGGAACGCAAAGGCTAGCGGCACGCCGGCGAAATTCGAAGCCACGCCGGAAAAGGTCAGCGTCGCCGAACGTATCCAGTTCGGCAGGCCGCCGCGCACGATGGCAATGGCAATGGCCAGACCGGCAAATGCCCCGATGAGCGACGAAGCGAGGCTGATCTTGATCGAGATCCAGTAGGCGGCAAGGATAGTGGGCAGCCTGCAGTTTCCGTCGACCCACGAGATCCAGGAATCATATTGGCACTGAATGTAGTTCGACAGATTGGGTGGGTCGAAGATACCGACAATGTTGTCGAAGGTGAACGTGCCGGCAGCGTTCTGGAAGGCGCCGAGCACCAGATAGAGTGTGGGCAGGACCAGGAACATGATGGCGAAGATGAAGAACGGCGCCACGCCCAGCCATTGCGTCGGCAGCCGAAATGCGCGCGCCTCGCTGGGCGGCGCCGTCTTCCCGGCAATCGCGTGATCGGAAAGCGAGAGATCGGTCATGCGCCGGCTACCGTCTTATCGCATCGGCCCGAAAATCGAACTCGATTTTCGGAAAGCACGATGCGGAAATTTGAGTTCTAGAGCGTACTTCGTGCGTCCGACGCACGTCGCTCTAGCGGGAATACCGGGCGGCGGTGAAGCCGCCCGGCGGTTTTCAACCTTACTGAACGTTGGCGCCGACGACGGCGTCCCAGTTCTTGGTGATGACTTCCTTGGCCTTGCCCTGCTCATCGAGCGTCGGGAACACCGCGGCCTCATAGGATGCGGCCGGCGGCAGCTTGGCCATTACGTCCTCCGGGATTTTGCCGTTCTTGGCGAGATCGTTGAAGCGGATCGGGTGGCAATAGCCCTTCAGCCAGCCGATCTGGCCTTCGTCGGAATAGAGATATTCCAGCCAGAGCTTGGCAGCGTTCGGATGCGGCGCGTAGGCGCTGATCGCCTGCACGTAGACGCCGGCGACGACACCGGTCTTCGGCACGACGACGTCGACCGGCGGATTGCCTTTCAGCGTGTCGCGGCCGGCAAGCGCGTTGTAGTCCCAGTTGATCAGGATCGGTGTCTGACCCTGTGCAAGCGTCGCCGGCTTGCCGATGACCGGCACGAAATTGCCGGCGGCATTGAGCTTCTTGAAGAACTCGAGGCCGGCAGTACCTGCGGCTTCACCGGCCGCGGCGCCGCTTGAAAGACCAGCGGCGTAGACCGCCTGGATTGCCTGATTCGAGGCGCGTGGATCACCGGCGAGCGCGACGGCGTTGGCGTATTCCGGCTTAAGAAGATCGGCCCAATCAGTCGGCACTTCCTTGACCAGATCCTTGTTCACCATCATCGCCAGCACGCCGTAATAGTCGCCGGTCCAGTAGCCTTCGGGATCCTTGGCGCTGTCGGGGATCGTGTCCCAGGTCGACACCTTGTAGGGTTGGATCAGGCCGTCGGCCTTGGCGGTCGGGCCGAAGGACAGGCCGACGTCGATGACGTCGGGCGCCTGCGGGCCCTTATTGTCCTTGTTGGCCTTGATCGCCTCGATCTCGTCGCCGGAGCCGGCATCGGGGTTGAGCTCGTTGACGGTGATTTCCGGATATTTCGCCTTGAAGCCGGCGATCACCGCGCCATAGCCGCACCAGTCATGCGGCAGCGCGATGGTGGTGAGCTGGCCTTCCGCCTTGGCGGCGGCGACAAGTTCATCCATTGACTGCGCCGACGAGATGGCAGAGGTCGCCATCAGGGCGACGGCCGTAAGGGAAAGTACTTTTCCCGTGAATTTGAACATGTGTTCTCTCCGTTGAACTGACGCCGTTGGACGCCTGCGATGCGGTATCGTTTTCGTGTGACAGCCCGATGAATGGTTTGTGAAAGCGATGCCCTGCAGTACGAAAAAGTAAACTCTTTTTAACCGGCTGTAGCAATCGCTTCGCGACTATTTTTCCGGCTAATGAATTTCAGTCTTACCTTTCATCTTTCCCCCTTTCTTTGCCCTTAATTTCCTGGATCAGTTTCCGGCGCGAATACTGTCTCAGACGGTGCCGGCAATGGCATTGTCGAGCAGCGTCAGCGCCGCCTTCCTGGTCAGCTTGACCGGGTTGCCGCCGGCGGTCGGATCGACCACCGCCATATCGGCGATCAGGCCCTTGCGGTTCTTGTCCATGTCGAGCCCCTTGATCAGGCCCGGCAGCGCGTGCGGCACCTTCAATTCCTTGCGCAGCTTGATGACGGACTTAGCGAAACCGTCGAAGCCGCCCTTGATGCCGCAATAAGCCGCGAGCCGGGCGATGCGCGCCTCGATGGCGTCGCGGTTGAAGGCCAGCACGTAAGGCATGAACACGGCGTTGGTCATGCCGTGATGAGTGTCGTATAGCGCGCCGACCGGATGCGACAGCGAGTGGATGGCGCCCAGCCCTTTCTGGAAGGCGGCAGCGCCCATCGCTGCCGCGCTCATCATGTGGGCGCGGGCGACGAGATCCTTGCCGTTGGCGTAGGCTTTCGGCAGGTTTTCGAAGACGAGCCGCACGCCTTCGACGGCGATGCCATCGGCCATCGGATGATACCCCGGCGCGCAATAAGCCTCGAGGCAATGGGCGAGCGCATCCATGCCGGTGCCGGCGGTGATGAAGCTGGGCATACCGACCGACAGTTCCGGATCGGCGATGACGATGGCCGGCAAAAGTTTCGGATGGAAGATGACCTTCTTGGTGTGGGTCGCTTCATTGGTGATGACGCCGGCGCGGCCGACTTCCGAGCCGGTGCCGGCCGTGGTCGGCACGGCGATGATCGGTGCGATCGCGTCGGAGTTGGCGCGCGTCCACCAGTCGCCGACATCCTCGAAATCCCAGACCGGCCGCGTCTGGCCGGCCTGGAAAGCGATCAGCTTGCCGAGGTCGAGCGCCGAGCCGCCGCCGAAGGCGATGACGCCGTCATGCTTGCCCTTCTTGAACACCGCAATGCCGGCGGTCAGGTTGGAGTCAACCGGGTTCGGCTTGACCTCGGAAAACACGCCATAGGGCACCTTGGCGTCGTCGAGGATCTTCAACGTAGAAGCGACGACCGGCAGCTTGGCCAGCCCCGGATCGGTGACGAAGAGCGGCCGCTTGATGCCGGTGGCATCAAGCACATCAGGCAATTCCTTGATGCGCCCCGCGCCGAAGCGCACGGTTGTCGGGTAGTTCCATTTGGAAATCAATTTTGTCATTTCTGTCTTTCGAAAAAATCAGATGGCTTCACGCAGATGATATGACTTCGGCCTCGTCAGATTGTCGTAGCCGATGGCCGAGAGTGCCGCCCCCTTGCCGGTGTCCTTGACGCCGGTCCAGACCAGCGCCGGATCGAGATAGTCGCAGCGGTTCATGAACACGGTGCCGGTCTCGACGCGATCACCGATCGCCGCCGCATGGTCGGTGTCGCGCGTCCAGATCGACGCCGTCAGCCCGTAGGGGCTGTCGTTCATCAGCGCGATCGCCTCCTCGTCGTTGCGCACCTTCATGATGCCGACGATTGGCCCAAAGCTCTCCTCGCGCATGACACTCATCTGGTGATCGACCCCGGTCAGCACTTCAGGCGCCAGATAGGGCGAGCCTTGCTCGTCATTGGCCAGCTTCATGTTGATGTGAGCCCTGGCACCCTTGCGCAGCGCCTCGGCCTTCTGCTCGCGGATCAGGTCGGCAAAGCGCGCCTGTGCCATCGGCCCCATCGTCGTCGCCTGGTCGAGCGGGTTACCGACGACGTAGTTCCTGGTTTCGGCGATGAAGCCTTCGACGAACTCGTCATAGACCTTCTCGTGGATATAGACGCGCTCGATGCCACAGCAACACTGGCCGGAATTGTAGAAGGCGCCGTCGACCAGGTTGGCGACGGCGTGGTCCATCTTGGCATCGGCCAGGACATAGGCCGGATCCTTGCCGCCGAGTTCAAGGCCGAGCGTCATGAAGGTGCCCGCTGCGGCCTTTTCGATGGCGCGGCCGCCGGCGACCGAGCCGGTGAAATTGACATGGTCGATCTTGCCCGAGCCGAGCAGTCTTTCGGTCTGCGCATGGTTCAAGACGAGGTTCTGGAACAGACCCTTGGGCAGGCCTGCTTTGTCGAACGCCTGTTGAAAGCGGTCGCCGACCAGTAGCGTCTGCGCCGCATGCTTGAGGATGACGGCGCTGCCGGCCATCAGCGCCGGCACGATGGTGTTGACGGCGGTGAGATAGGGGTAGTTCCACGGCGCGATCACCATGACCACGCCGAGCGGCACCTTCTTCACATAGCGGCGAAACCCGTCCTTCGGATTGGAGGCCATCACCGGCTTGAGTGCCGCTTCGGCGATCTCGACCATATAGCTGGTGCGTTCCCTGACGCCGCCGAACTCGCCGCCATAGCGCACCGGGCGGCCCATCTGCCAGGCGATCTCCGGCACGATCTCGTCGGTCATGGCGACCAGCGCTTCCAGCATGCCGAGCATGTACTTGCCGCGCTCGACGATCGGCGTCTCAGCCCATTTCTCCTGCGCCGCCTTGGCACGCTCGACCGCCGCATTGATCGCCTGGTCCGTGGCCACAGGCCGCTCGGCATAGATCGAACCATCGACGGGAGATTTTATCTTGACCGTTTCGGTCATTCCTTGGGTCCTCGCAATTTACGACAATCTCGGTTTTGAGCCGCCCGCCCGTCCGGCAGCAAAGCTGAACGGCGACGCTGGCGTAGTTTAGTACCGCTCGAACCCCCTATGCAGTTCCCAATCGGTAATGCGGCGGTCGTATTCGAACTGCTCCCAGTGCGCCGTATGGACATAATGCTCGAGCACGCCGTCGCCGAGCGCCTGCTTCAGCATTTCCGATTTTGCCAGCGTCTCGGTGGCATCACGCAGGGTCTTCGGAATTTCCGGCAGCTGCGAGGCTTGATAGGCATCGCCGACGAAGGGTTTTTGCAGTTCAAGCTTTTCGTCGATGCCGGCCAGGCCGGCCGCGATCAGCGCGGCGAAGGCGAGATAGGGGTTCAGATCGGCGCCGCCGATGCGGCATTCCATGCGGATGCCCTTAGTGCCCTCGCCGCACAGGCGGAAACCGGCGGTGCGGTTGTCCTCGCTCCACATGATCTTGGTCGGCGCGAAGGTACCGACCTGGAAGCGCTTGTAGGAGTTGACGTAGGGCGCCAGGAACCAGGTGAATTCCCTGGCGTATTTGAGCTGGCCCGCCGCCCATTGCTGGCCGAGCGTCGACAGCGTCCATTCGGCTTGTCTGTCATAAAAAAGCGGCGTCTCGCCGTCAGCGCTCCACAGCGAGTTGTGGATATGGCTGGAATTGCCGGCCAGCCCGTAATTGTACTTGGCCATGAACGAGATCGCCTTGCCTTCGGACTCGGCGATTTCCTTGGCGCCGTTCTTCAGGATGACGTGGCGGTCGGCCATTTCCAGGGCCTCGGCATAGCGGACGTTGATTTCTTCCTGGCCCGGACCCCACTCGCCCTTGGAGTTCTCGATCGGAATGCCGGCTGCCTGCATCTCGTTGCGCAGCCGGCGCATGACGCCTTCTTCCTTGGTGGTGATGCCGATCTGGTAGTCGCCGATATAGGGCGAGGCTGTGTCGAGGCCCTGCCAGTGCTTCTTGCGGGCGGAATCGTAGGTTTCGCTGAACAAATAGAATTCGAGTTCGGAGGCGAAATAGCCGATATAGCCGCGTTCGGTCAGCCGCTTGACCTGCTTCTTCAGGATGGCGCGCGGCGAATGCGGCAGGTCGTCATGGGTGTGGTGGTCGAGCACGTCGCAGATCACCAGCGCCGTCTTTTCCAGCCATGGAATGCGCCGCAGCGTCGACAGATCCGGCTTCATGACGAAGTCGCCATAGCCCTTCGACC
This sequence comes from Mesorhizobium sp. WSM4846, assembly GCF_055811415.1. NCBI lineage: Bacteria > Pseudomonadati > Pseudomonadota > Alphaproteobacteria > Hyphomicrobiales > Phyllobacteriaceae > Mesorhizobium > Mesorhizobium sp. WSM4846. Next base: position 4,057 of record NZ_JBVVPZ010000004.1, on the reverse strand, counting down.
AGCTCGCCGCCTTGTAGCCGGGCACCGGTTCCATGTCGATGTCGGCGGCCAGGAGATAGTTGCAGCCATGCGTCTCGTCATGGGCGGAATCGACGAAATACTGTGCCAGGAACCGCTTTCCCGCCAGCCGCCCCTGCATGTCGACAATGCAGGCCAGCACCGTGTCGACCTCACCGCTGGAGACCGCCTTCTTCAACTGATCGAACGAAAAATTTCCGGCCATTCTTGCAAGCTCCGCCGCCTTTATGGCGCTTCGAGAGTTCAAATCTGGGCCCGGCCGCAGGAAGCGGCCGGGTGTTTCTTGGGTCCCCGAGACAGGTCAGGCTTTCTGCGCGTGCTCCAGCGCGAACTCTTCTTCCGGCGACAGGATCAGCTTGTGACGGCCGACCAGCCCGAAATAGACGATCGCGATGGCGAACCACAGCGCCACCCACACCACGCCCTTGGTGAAGTTCGCATCCTGAATCTGGTAGAGCAGGGTGACCACGCCGATGACGATCGTCAGCACGGCGCCCGGGATGCCGAGCGGGCTGCGATAGGGACGTTCCATGTCCGGCTGGTTCTGACGCAGCAGGATGAAGGACACCGCCTGCAGGATGTAAGAGAACATGGCGCCGAACACCGCCATGTTCAGCAACACTGAGCCGATGAGCGAACCGGCCGTAGCGCCGCCCAGCGCGAACCACATGATCAGCATGATGCCGAAGCCGACGATGGCGCCCGCAAACATCGCCACATACGGCGTCTTGTAGGATTTGTGGGTGACCGACAGCGCGGACGGGAAATAGCCCGCGCGGCTCAGCGAATAGACCTGCCGGCCCATGGCGAAGATGATGGTGTGGAAACTTGCGATCAATCCAATCAGCGCGATGACGCCAAGCAGCACTGCGCCGGAGTCGCCATAAATCGCCCGGAACCCGTCAAGCAAAGGCTCGCCGGAAGTGGCGAGCTTGAAGGAACCGACTCCGACGACCGACGGGTTGAGCAGCACGATCATGAATGCCGAGACCATCAGCGTCAGCATGCCGGCGATAATGCCGCGCGGCATGTCGCGCTTGGGGTCGACCGATTCTTCCGCCGCCAGCGGAAGCTGCTCGATCGCCAGGAACAGCCAAACCGCAAAAGGCAACGTCGCCAGCACGCCCGAGAAGCCGAACGGGAACATCGAGCCATTGCCTTCGGGAAGCTCCATCGCCGCTCCGTCCGGGCCGACGCCGATGTTCAGCGCCCAGCGCGAAAAGTCCATGCTCGGAATGGCGCTGATCCAGAACACCATCAGCACGGCGAGCGACAGCAGCGTGACGATCAGGGTGACGCGGAAGGACAGCGCGACGCCGAAAATATTCAACGCCAGGAACACGGCATAGGTCACCAGCCACCAGAGTGGTGGCCAGACACTGGAGTCGGGAAAGGCGACCGACCAGATGCCTCCCATATAGGAGCCAATGAAGAAGGCGATGACGGCGGGCGTCACGACATACTCGACGTTTTCGCAAAGCCCGGTGATGAAGCCGCCCCACGGCCCCATCGCCGTCCGGGCGAAGGAGTATGCAGCGCCGGTGTGCGGCAAAGCCGGGCTCATCTCGGCGATCGAAAAGACGAGGCCGATATACATGATGGCGATGATGATGCCGGCCACCAGCATGCCGCCCCAGCCGCCTGTCCCGAATCCGAAATTCCAGCCCGAAAAATGTCCGGATATGACGGCACCGACGCCGAGCGCCCACAAATGCCAGACATTGGCGTGACGCACCAGTTGCCGGTCCTCGAAATAAGATTTGTCGCGCTTCGCGTATGCGACGCTGCCGACTTGCTTCGTATTACCGCCTGCCATTTGAAAGTCCCCTTCTTCTTGTCAGTTGACCGGTTCCACCGGATGGCCGAGCCCGCGCCGGCCGGATCCCTGGGATCCGGATGACGGCTCGAGATCGGAAAAAATCCCCGTGAGCAGATCCGCCCATTTTCGCTGCCCGGCTTCGTCGGATATTTCGTCGTTGCGGATTTCGATCATTGCGCAGGGTAGCCCCCGGGGGCGCGCATGCCTTTCCAGCGTAAAATAAACGCGGTCGGCCGGCGAATAGGGTTCGTTGATGCCGACCGTGACTCCGGCGAGCCGCTGCAGCGCGGCGACAAGCGGCGCTGCAAGCCGGCGATCCTCGTCATGGATGATGCCGATGTGCCAGGGCCGGCTCTTGCCCTTGTAGACCGGATTGAAGGAATGGATTGAAACCAGCCGCGTCTCAAGCCCGCGCGCCAGCCTTTTGTCGATGATGTCAGCGACTGCATCATGGAAGGGTTGCCAGGACAGGGCGATGCGCGCGGCGCGCTGCTTTTCCGACAGGCCGGCATTGCCCGGAATGGTTGTGGTCTCGCTGACCGGCGGCACCAGATCGGGTGCGTCGAGCGGGCGGTTGCAGTCGATGACAAGCCGCGAAATGCGGGTCTCGACCAGCGTCGCGTCAAGCGCCGCGGCCATGCGGCGGGCCACCGGCAGCGCGCCGGTATCCCAGGCGATGTGGCGGGAAAGCTCTTCGGCAGCAAGACCGAGCGTTCCGAATTCCGGCGGCAGGAAATTGGAGGCGTGGTCGCAGGTCAGCACGAAAGGGCTCGATCCGCCGGGGTTCGTCACCCCTACGGTTTCAGGCGATGCAAGGCTGGCGGGCCGTGCTGTCTCCATTATCCTGTCGTCCCCGGGGAGCGCTGTATCGTATGTTACGTATTTTGCCTCATTGCGTCCCTGTGGATGATTTCATACAGTTTGTCCGGCTTTGTCAAACGCGATTTCGGGTCAAATGCGATTTCGGCAAAACGGCCGGGCATGGGGAAAAGATGATCTCGAGCATTGCCGAACTGATCTCGGACCGCATCGGCACGATGCCGGCGGGCGAGCGCCGCGCAGCGCAGACGCTGATCGCCAGCTATCCGCTGATCGGCCTGAAGACGGTCGCCGAATTCTCAGCTGCCGCTGGCGTCTCCTCGCCGACGATCCTGCGTTTCGTCGCCCGCCTCGGCTTCCAGAACTACCCGGAATTCCAGTCGGCGCTGCAGGACGAACTGGCGGCGCAACTGCAGTCGCCGGCATCGCGCACGCTCAACCCGCCATCGCCGAACGGCGGCGCGGTGTCGCCGATGCTGGAGGCGACGCTCGACAACATGCGCGAAACGTTCAGGCACCTGTCCGACAAACAGCTTGCCGACATCGTCGCAAAGCTTGCCGACCGGCGCGGCAAAACCTTCCTGATCGGCGGCCGCTTCACCGATCCGCTGGCGCGCTACATGGCCGCCCACCTCGCCATCATCCAGCCCAACGTCTTTCACCTCGCCGGACAGGAAAGCGTCTGGCGCGATCGGCTGATCGACATGGGCAAGCGCGACGTGCTGGTGATCTTCGACATCAGGCGCTACCAGGACAGCCTGGTTCGCTTCGCCGAGACGGCGCACCAGCGCGGCGTGCAGATCGTGCTGTTCACCGACCAGTGGCTGTCGCCGATCGCCCGCTTCGCCCGCCATGTCATCGCCGGGCGCACTGGCGTGCCCTCGGCCTGGGACTCCTCGGCGGCCCTTTTCGTCGTGGCCGAAACGCTGATCGGCGCCGTCACCCGGCAGCTCGAGACCGACGGCGCCAAACGCATCCGCGAGTTGGAAAGCCTGCGGTAGGGAATAGGGACGCGGCCTGAACTCGACCGCATGATCACTTCCATGCCGGAGAAGGCGGCCAGCAGGCTGCAAACGCAAAACGGCCCGCGTGATGCGGGCCGTTTTTGTTTGGTTGCGGGGACAGGATTTGAACCTGTGACCTTCAGGTTATGAGCCTGACGAGCTACCGGGCTGCTCCACCCCGCGTCAACTAGACGGCGAATGCCGGCCGGGCAGCCCGGACTTTTTGGTTTGTCCGTCCTCGAGGCCTTCGGCCTTTGCGGGCGGACGGGGCGCTGCTCCAGCCGCGTCAACTTCAGAAGTAAGCCTTGGCTCACTGGAATCAAGCTTGCGCCAACTGAAAGGGCCGCTTGCGCGGCCCGGGTTCCCGATTGGCGGGCCTGATTTGTAAGGAGAAGAC